>JANTFM010000316.1 GCA_024763475.1 Acidobacteriota bacterium
TCGTGTGTGGAATGGTCCACCCGTTCGTCTGGGGCTCCGTGGATTTGGAGAGTCTGCCATGAAAGCCCCCTGCCTGGCCCTGATTCTTGTCCTGATCGCCTGTTTTGCCTCGCCCGTGTTCGCCGTGGACGAGCTGCTCCCCGAGCACGGAGTGATCACCGATATCGTCGTCCGCGAGTTCTTCGGCGGCGAGACGGAAGGCCGGCGCATCGTGGCGACGCCCTTCGCCTTCGACTCCGCGCACGACGATCTTCTGACCTGGACCCAGGGGGATGTCGCTATCCCGGCGGGTGCGGCATGGCTCGCCATCGCCGACGAGATGCCTGGGATCCTCGGCTTCCACCCGGTGCGGCACATCTACTTCTCTGCGGACCTCAAGATCATCGAAGTCCGGGAAGAGACCTTCTACCCGCGCTTCTACCGCGACGGAAAACGCTACGGTCACGTGACACTGCTCTGGTATCACGCCAAGCCCCAGGAGATTCCCCAGGACCGGACGCCGGCCGCCTCGTCGAGGGGAACGGATGCCCCCGGTGTCGACGGGAGCTACGGGGAACACTACGCGGTGATCATCGAGGGTGACGTTCCTTCCGGATCGTCCTACCCCGAGTTCTGGTCGGACCCCGTGCAGATGTTCCGCCTGCTGCTCGAGTACGGTTACCAGGAGGACCACATCCATGTGCTCTACGGGGACGGACAGGACGAAACGGAGTTCGCCTGTGAGTACTACCGGGAGACGATGACGGACTTCTCCGCCTACCAGCAAGACGTGCGAAACGTGTTCACCTGGATGCGGGACGGCAACGCCTCGCAGGGTATCCCCCAAGTCACGGACCAGGACTTCATCTTCCTCTTCACCTTCGATCACGGGAGCGGCAACGGGGGATGCAGCACGAATCTCTGCCTGATGGATGGCTGCATGATCGACACGGAGTTCGCTTCCTACTTCAACGACATTCCCTACAAGCACCGTGCTGTCGACATGCAGCAGTGCAATTCCGGCGGCTTCGTGGACAACCTGGAGAACACGACGACGGTCATCTCCACCGCCGCCAACTGCACGGAGAGTGCCTACCAGGCCGATGAGACCGATGACTGCAGCGGGACCACCGTCAAGTATGGCGAGTGGAATTACTGGTGGATTTCCGGAATGCAGGGGCACCTGCCCTGGCCGGGGCTCGAGCCGGTCGACGCGGATGCCAACCATGACGGTACGGTCAGCTTCCTCGAGGCCCACAACTACGCACTCGCGAACGACGACCGCAGCGAGCACCCGATGTGGAGTGATCTCGGGGGCATCGGCGACGATCTGAGCCTTCACACGAGCTGGGTCGGTGCGCATCTCCGGGAGCTCTCCCACGAGATCGACGACAGCGGCTCCGGCAACGACGACGGCATTCCCGACGCGGGGGAGTCGATCATCATGCCGATCACCCTCGAGAACGTCGGCGAGGAGGACGCGACGGACATCTCGGCGACGCTCTCGACGGAGAACGCTTGGATCAATATCACCGACGACCATGCGACCTTCCCGAACATGCCCGCCGAGATCGGCTCCGGCCGTTCGAACCCGGATCACTACGCGTGGAACAGCGATCCGGCGACCCCGGATGACACGGACGTGACCTTCCACCTGGACTGGAGTTCCGATGCCGGCGCCTATTCCGGCACCGTGAGCATCCTGGAGACGGTCGTCAAGGTCGTGCTCTCCGTCCAACAGAGTACGATCCTCGATGGCGTGGGCGGAAACGGAGACGGCATCGCCGATCCCGGCGAGTCGATCCAACTGGCCGTCACGCTGCGGAACAAGGGCCACGCAGAGGCACATGCCGTGCACGGCGTGCTGACGACGAGTTCGCCTTGGGCGAGCGTGACCCAGGATGAGGCCGACTTCGAAGACATCCCGGGCCAGGCCTCCGGGCGCAGCGTGGATCCTCACTTCAGCATGGAGATCGATCCTGCGACTCCGGACAAGAGCTGGATCCACTGCGATCTCGACGTCACTGCGGCGGATGGCTACGCCTTCACGCTACCACTGAAGTTCATGGTCGGATCCCGCGGCACCGTGCTGCTCGTCGAAGACGGAGATGCAGACGACGCCGACATGCTCGAGGAGATGGTCTCGAACCTCGGCTTCGGCCCGGTTCGTGAACTCGCCTCGGAGACGGACCCGGACGGCTGGACGGGGTACAGCCTCCTCCTCTGGTGTGCCGGTGACAACGCGGACACGGTGTCTGATCCTGCGATGCGGGATGCCCTCGAAAACTTCGTCGCGGAGGGAGGCCGCCTGCTGATGGAAGGCGGCGAGCTCGGCTATGACCACCGCTACAACACGAGCTTCCGCGAGAACGTGCTCCACGAGAGTGGCTGGACGGCCCACGGCGGTGGTGCGATGACCGTGGCGGACGACGTCCATCCGGTGGCGACCGTACCGAACGTGCTGGACTCGTCGATCAGTCTCGTGGACCCGACGAGCTCCCAGCAGGACGCCGTCACCGCGCTGTCGAACGCCCAGGTCGTTCTCGATTGGGAGACGCGGCAGGGCAAGGGCTCGATCGTTGCCTTCGACGACGACGCCCTCGTGGGCAACGGCGGGCAGATCGTCAGCGCCTTCGTGGACTCGAGTTGCGTAGACGACAGCGGCGATCAGCGGCGTGCCCTGATGGACAACGTCCTCGATTGGCTGATCGGCAACGACAAGCCCTACCTGGTGATTGATTCCCACACCGTGCTGGACGCCGAGTCCGGCAACGACAACGGCATCGTGGATCCGGGTGAGACCGTGACCCTCGTCGTGAGCCTGCTCAACCAGGGCTCGGGGATGGCGACCGAGGTCTGGGCTCGCGCGGAGAGCGATCATCCCTCCGAGGTGGACTTCGTCGACAACTTCGCCGAGTGGCCCAGCGTGGGCTCCTCTGTTGTCGAGAGCAGTCTCGCGCCGCACTTCCAGCTGCACATCGACAAGGACACACCCTGTGGCACCGTGGTCACGACGACGCTCGAGATCACGACCGCCGAGGGTTTTCAGGCAAGCCGCAGCCTGAGCTTCAAGGTCGGCACGGGCGGCGGACAGCACCTGAGCTACGAGGTTGCTGAAGGAGCCCCTATCCCCAATCCGGGTCTTCTCGACTCCGTGATCAACGTGCCGGATTCCTACCGCACGGGGGACGTGAACTGCTTCGTCAACCTCGACCATTCCTCGACGGCTTTCATCAAGATCGTCCTCCAGGATCCCGAGGGGGCGCAGGTCGTCCTGCATTCCTTTGACGACATGGGCAACCACCTCGAGACGACCTACGACAGCCAGACCCAGCCCCACGGTCCCGGCGAGATGAGCGACTACGACGGCAAGGTGCCCACCGGTGACTGGCACCTCTACGTCAACGACCTCAAGGACGACATGCTGATGGGGAATCTCAACACCTGGAAGCTGATCTTCGACACGGACGATCTCTGCCGGGACTTCGATTGCGACGAGACGATTCCCGCCGCCATCGGGGACTCCCTGAGAATCACGCCCCTTTCCGGGACAGACATCCACCTCGAGTGGGCCGGCGTCAGCGGAGCGAGCCGCTACAACATCTGGCGCGCCCGCCGGGCCGACATGAGCTCGGAGGAGACCGCCGGAAGCAGCGCAACGACCAGCTTCGACGAGCTTGGGTTGCCCCAGGCGGGTGCCGTCTACTATTACCAGATCCGTGCTGAGAACAGCTGCCACCAGGAGGGTCCATAGCCTCTAGCCAGCCCCCGCGTCCTGCTCCCCGGATTTTTTGACAGCGGCAGCGGTCTCTGCTTTACTCTGCCGCAAACCAGACTATTCGCTTGGGAATCGGCACACACGAAGCGTTAGAAGACGCGGGGGTTCATCATGAAAAAGACTCTGATCTGTGCAGTACTGCTGCTGGCGGTTTTCTTCGTCCCGGTGTTGGCCGGGGACGACGCGGCACGTCCCTGGACCAACTCAACGGAGTTCGGCCTGATCAACGCTTCCGGAAACTCGGAAGCCTCCAGCTTCGCCTTCGGCAACAAGTTCGCCTACAAGTGGAGCAACGCCGAGTTCAACTTCGATATGGGTGCGCTGCGCAACTCCTCGAAGACCAGCTCTCGCAGCAACCTGGGGGGCGCGCTCGTCGTTGACGTGACCGATGAGACGACGGCTGAGAACTACTTCCTGGATACCAAGTACAAGCGCACGATCAGCGAGCAACTCTACTGGTACGCGGGTCTGGGCTGGGATCGTGACCGCTTCGCCGGAATCGACAGCCGTTTCCGTGGCGGCGGTGGCCTGGGCTACGTCGTCTTCAAGACCGACCTGCACTCACTGGTGACGGAACTCGGGTTCGACTACACCGACGAGAAGCACGTTGCGGGCACCAGGGACGACCACCTCAAGTTCGGCGGCTTGCGCGGCTTCGCAGCCTACAAGCGCAAGGTCGGTGCCGCCTCCCAGTTCGATGCCTCCCTCGAGTTGCTCGAGAACCTGAAGGACACCGGCGACATGCGCGCCATCGGCGTCGTCTCGCTGACCGCCACGATGACCTCCCACATGGCGCTCAAAGCCAGCTTCACGATGAAGTACGACGGCGACCCGGTCGTCGAGATCCTCAGCGATCCGGCGAGTACTCCCGAGCTGCCGATCCCGGACGTGCTCTACGAGTTCGACAATCTCGACACGATCCTTTCCGCGTCGCTGGTTGTTAACTTTTAGGTTTTTCGTTCGCTCGCGAACGAAAAAC
>JANTFM010000317.1 GCA_024763475.1 Acidobacteriota bacterium
CCGTAGCGATTGAGACGATGTGTCCGCGCGAGATTCGAACGAATGGCTTCATACCGGCAGCGACCCTCGATCGCGTGATGAAAAGCGTCGTTGTGTGGGGGCTGAAGCCCTGGCAAGTCGACTTCGAAGTACCGTAGGTAGGTTCTGACGCGGTGGTTCGTCCAGATCGAGTCTGTCCGGATGACCCGACTAGTGCGTGCGATGTCGGTGGCATGTTGACATCAAGACTTCTTACGCAAAAGCTGTGTCTCTTGCCTCAGAGGCACCAGGTGGTCAGTATCTGGAGAGGCGTTCGGGATGACACTCAGGACCGGACTACAAGGTATGGGGAGGCAACCTTGAACCTTGGCTGCCCCCGGAGGGAGGTTCGGCTGACCAATGCCGACGCGAGCTACGCGGAAGTCTGCTGCGTGCCGTCCAAGGCGGCCGACTTGCGGGACTTCCCGCTCGACTTGTGGATTCGAACGGAATAGGCACTCTGCCCACGCCGTGAAATAACCACATCTCCCGAGGAACGGTCTGTTCTCACAACAATCTCACCGTGGAGTGCCGTGCGCTTGCTCATTCTTGATCCAATCTCCGATTCCGACGATAACAGCTCTCGCTGACCAATCTCGTTACTGCTCGATCCACCTCGCTAGCCGACTAGTCCAATCGGCGACCAGGGACCTCATCGCAACTTCCAGGCTCTCGTGGTCGATGTTGTCGATGTCTCGTGTGGTCGCGATGCTGAGGCCGCCAATCGTGACTGGTGGGAAGCCGTCCATTGGTACGGCAATCGCCATCGCGGCGACCGATCGCCATCGGCGCGATGGTGCGCCACGTTCGGTATCGATAGGGTCAAGTCCAGAGATCCGCACAGCGTCAAGCCCGTCAGCCAATGCACGAGTGATCACCCACTTTGAGGACGTGTGAGCGTAGGGAATGCGGCGGAGCGTTTCCTCGCTGGTGTAAACCCGATGGCTGCCCCCGAATCGGACCAAGCTGCCTTCGCCGTCAGACAGCCACAGTGTTACCGTTGCTTCATCCCCAATATGGAACTCGAGATCGCCAGCGTCCGTGGAAAGGCGTTCTGCGATGCTGTCTTGCCGGCTCCGGAAGTCTCTTGACAGCGACCTCCACGCCTGGCCAACGCGTTCTCGCGGGGTCTGATAGTTCGGCCTTGACGCCACAGTTATTTCCCTCAGGAGAAGAGCCGAGTCGGCGTAATCGTCGCCACAAACCAAGCCGACGTGGAATTGCTCCCACTGCTTTCTCAATGCTTCTTCAAAGCGGGCTTCCAGGCGCGGTGGCAGTTCGAAGCCAATTCGTGCGAAAGTGGCGAGCCGGTCCCCGTCTCCAGGATCGAGGGCGTTCAGATACTGCATTGCCAGGGGATCGGTGAGCGAAGTACCGACGAAGAGCACTGGCCCCGATCGGGCCCCTTCCGCGAAGGTATCCATTCTCCAGTCGCGAGCAGGTTCAGCGATCTCCCTCACATAGTCGCCGGACGTGATCAGGAGATCGCTGCTGTCGGTTCCGTCTTGGCCAAGCAGTCCGTTCAGATGCTCGACCATGATGCCGGATCCACCCGGTCTCTTTGCGGAGTACCTTCGGCGATAGCCCGATCCAGTCTCCGATAGCGCGGCCTCCAGAAGATCGTCGTAATTGGTCGTCAGTACCTTCGTCGTGGTTTCGGCGGATCGCCGGTGCGCAACGAGATCAGCGAGTGCACGGTGCATCTCACTTGGGGCAAAGGCGCTTCGGTCGTTGCCATAGAGTGCTCGGGCTACGGTCTCAATCTTCTGTTCGCTCGACAGGTCACCGATTGCGGCGCCAGCGGCTAAACCGAGGCCCTGAGTACTGATGAGTCTGTGTGCGATCACGCCAGTTTCGGATCCAGGAAACGAGGTCTCCAGCAGCGTTGTAACCAAACCGGCCCAGGTCGGCAGGCCCGACGGCACTGATGCTCCAGCACCCACGAGGATCGTCAGGTGCTCGGCACTCGCCAAGGATCGAATGGGTGCGATTTCCTTTTCACCTAGCGAGTGAGCTCCCACGTCACCTCTCCATAACTCGACATGCGTTCATAGGTCGACCGCATTCTGCCAGAGAGCCTCACAGCTCCGAGCTACTCGTCTGCGAGAATGACTAATAGCCAAAGAGCAGGATTCCTTCAAAAGGAAGGCCCAGCCGGCCACTCGCGTAGATTGCGTCGATTTGGTCACGTGCATCGTCGAAGCTGGCCACGCTGACCTCTCTCCCTTTGGACTTGTGGCGGTAGGAGACCATGACGCCGAGCACGAGGAACCGTGCCTCCACGAGAAGCGCGGCCCGTATCAGGTCTCTGTAGACGGCATTGCCTCGAGCCCCTCTGCCAGCCTCGACTTCCAGGATGATCCCCTCTTGCCGTTGGAACCCGTCGACTTCGTATGCAACGCGTTCAGTCCCAGATTCTCCAAACAGGACTGGCCGGCGGATCTTGTCTGCTTTGCGCTTGCCGCGTTCGATTTCGAATCCCATGGCTTCAAGCCCAGGACGAAGATGCTCAAGAACGACGTCGCTGGTGAGACCATCTACCAATGCCGAGTCCACGCTGTTCCTTACACCAGCGACGACGTCGCAGAATTCTGTCACCCAGGACGGTGCGGGGTCGTGTGACGGGTAGTAGATCCAACGTGGATACATCGTTCAGCACCGTAGCAGCCAAGTGCCGGAGGTGGCGCGGCGCTACTCTCCAGGATCCATGCATCTCTACACAGGAACCTCCACCGAGTTCATCTCCGATGCCACTCAAAATCTGATCGCCGACAAGATCTCGCAGTCGTTTTTCGAGGCGTTTCGGTACAACGCGCCGAAGAGTGAGGTGGCGTCATGGCGGAACTCGTTGCGAGCCATGGCCGACGCCGTCCAACTCGCCGAACTCAATGACCATGGCGTAGTCGTTGAGTGGCAGTTGCCGCTCGCCTCGCGGCGTCTCGATGTGCTCATCTCCGGAAGCACACCGGAGGGTCGGGCGAACGCGGTGATCATCGAACTGAAACAGTGGGAAGAGTCCTCACCTTCGACGGCCGATGAGTGTGTCCTGACGTTTGTCGGCGGCCGCAAGCGAGAGGTGTTGCATCCCTCGGCGCAGGTCGGCGGTTACCACCGGTACCTGAAGGACACCCACAGCACCTTCTCCGAAGGCGATGTTGGCCTCCAGGCGTGCAGTTTCCTCCACAACATGATCCGGGACAACGACGACGAAGTGTTCGCCCCGCGTCACGCCGATCTGCTCCAGGTCTACCCCGTGTTCACCGGAGACCAGATCTCCTCGCTCGCGACTCATCTCCACGAACGCCTCGGCGGCGGCGACGGCGTTCCAGTCCTCCATCGGATCCTGGCCGGCAAGTACCACCCGTCGAAGAAGCTCCTCGACCACACGGCACAGATGATCAAAGGCGAACCCACCTACGTCCTGCTCGACGAGCAGCGGGTCGTGTTCAACACCGTCATCGCCAAGGTCGCAGAACAGCACGAGAAGACGACCAACTCTGTGTTCATCGTCGACGGCGGTCCCGGTACCGGGAAGTCGGTCATTGCCCTCAACCTCGTTGCCGAACTCTCAGCCAACGGATACAGCACCCACCACGCCACCGGGTCAAAGGCATTCACGGAGAACGTCCGCAAGAAGGTGGGCAAACGGGCATCGGCACAGTTCAAGTACTTCAACACCTACCTCAGTGCCGATCCGGACTCGCTCGACGTGCTCATCTGCGACGAGGCGCACCGGATCAGGGACTCGAGCAACAACCGATTTACCAAGAAGGAGAACCGCTCCGACCGTCCACAGATCGAAGAACTCATCGACGTTGCCAAGGTCACGGTGTTCTTCATCGATGACCTTCAGGTGGTTCGACCCGGTGAGGTGGGCAGCAAGGACTTGATCAAGTACCACGCCGAGAAGATGGGCGCCGAACTCTTCGAATACGAACTCGACATCCAGTTCCGCTGCGGCGGGTCCGACGCCTTCGTCTCGTGGGTCGACAACACGCTCGGCCTGCGTAGGACGGCGAACGTCCTGTGGGAAGGAAGCGACGCCTTCGACTTCGACATCGTGGACTCACCCGCCGAGCTGCAGGCGCTCATCAATCAACACGCCGCCGCCGGAGATTCGGCGCGGCTCGTTGCCGGATTCTGTTGGCCATGGTCGAAACCCACGAACGAGGGGGAACTCGTTCATGACGTGAAGTTGCCCGATTGGTCGATGCCGTGGAATGCAAAGCCGGAGTCGACGGGTCTGGCGGCCGGCGTCCCCAAGTCGAATTTCTGGGCATCGGACCCCGGAGGCTTGGATCAAGTCGGGTGTGTCTACACGGCCCAGGGGTTCGAATTCGACTACGTCGGGGTCATCTTCGGCAGGGACCTCGTCCATCGGGGACGAGACGGATGGGTCGGCCAGCGAGAGTTCTCGAAGGACAACGTCGTCAAGCGGGAGAAGGACGACGACCGCTTCACCGAACTCGTCAAGCAGACCTACCGTGTCCTCCTCACCAGAGGAATGAAGGGCTGCTACGTGTACTTCGAGGACAAGGCCACCCGCGAGTTCTTCGAATCGAGAGTCGACTTCGATGCCGTTCGACGGAGCGTCTTGGCCGACGCAGCCGCTGAAGCGCAGGGCATCGACGTTGCAAGAGAGGTGGAGGTATGAGCGAACCGCTGGACCTGAACGAAGTCGCGC
>JANTFM010000318.1 GCA_024763475.1 Acidobacteriota bacterium
TCACCGGATCGGCTTCGGTACCAGTCACCAGCGAGGGTTCGGTGCCAGTTACCGAGGGTTCGGTGCCAGTCACCGACGAGGGTTCGGTGCCAGTCACCAGAGAGGGTTCGGTGCCAGTTACCGGATCGGGTTCGGTGCCAGGCACCAGCGAGGGCGCGAGTGGTGGCACATAGTGAGCCCAGGCGAGGAAGGAGACCTCGCCCCCGGACATCGGGTCGCGTTCGGCGTGGAACAGGATCGCGTGCTCCGCGCCGGCCGGGACTTCCACGATCTTGCGTACCCTGCGGAGTTCGCCACAGCGAAGCGCTTCCGCCTGGGGAATGAGTCGGTCCAGAGCGAGGGGAGGGCGCTCCTCTTTGCGCCACTGCGCCAGGTCGAGGCTCGCGAGTTCCTGAACGCTCGTTATGCCCTCGCGCCGCAACACTCGTCGGCGGGTGGGCGTCATGCCATCGACCAGGCAGAGATCGTTCTCGGCATGAAAAGCAGGCAGGCAATGGCTTCGCCAAGGGCAGCTCGCGCACCCATGGCAGAGGAAGGGCTCGCTACGTTCTCTGCCATCCAGGATCGACTCCACGCGTTGCAGCGCCGAGGCGAGCAGATCCCTTAAGTCCAGAAGGGAGAAGTCCTCCCGCCGACCATTTCCCAGGACCAGGTAGCCTTCGGCGGGGTAGATGCCCTGGATCTCGTCGAGAAGATGGGCGGCGAAGGCGACCTGAAGCGCCTGGTCGGCTCGGGGCTCGAGTCCGGCCTTGATGTCGCCGGGACGGTAGTGGAAGTTGCCGAGCCGGGACGGGTCAGTGGCTCGCTCCAGGAGATCCGGGATCGCGAGATGCCGACCATTGCGCAGCACTCCCTGGCAGATGCCTGCGACTCCCTGCCCCATCAGCTCCAGGGTCGCCTCGGCGCCTCGTTCGAAGTCGCCGGATGGATACTCGGGGCTAGGCCAGCCGAGGCGCTCCGAGTAGTCCTTCTCGTGCGCGAGGCCGTGGGCCATCAACAGCTTCGTTGCCTGGCTGGGATCGGCGGCCTCGTTCGTGGCTCCATGCCGGTCGAGATGAATCCGGTGCGGGCAGACCGCCAGAAGGTAGAGATCGGTCGCGCGAACGACGTCCTTCATGACAGGCGGAGCGCTGGCATGCGCCGGTCGAGATGAGTTCGGCGCTGACAGATCGCCGGCGGGTACACCCGCGGGTAGCGCCCGGTGGTGTCAAGCGTCCTCATGACAGGGGGAGCTCTGGCATGTGCGGGCTACTGGCCGAAGATTTCGGTTTCGATCGTTTCACAGAGGATGTGTCCGATCATGATGTGGATCTCCTGGATCCGCGCGGTTTTCTGGGCACCCACGACCAGCGGGTAGTCTACGTATTCCCGGGCCGCCCCACCCTCGCGACCGAGCAATGCGGCGGTCTCGATGCCGCGTTTCCGGGCCGAGCGCAGGGCCTCGATGATGTTCTCCGACTCCCCGGAGGTGGAGATCGCCAAAGCGACATCCCCTTTGCGGGCCAGTGCCTCGACCTGCCGAGAGAAGATGTACTTGCCACCATAGTCGTTGCCGATAGCCGTCAGCGCAGAGCTGTCCGTGGTTAGGGCGATCACGGCGAGCGGTGGCCGGTCCATCTGAAAGCGGCAGGTCATCTCGGCGGCGATGTGTTGAGCATCTGCTGCCGAACCGCCGTTGCCGAAGATCAGGACCTTGCCGCCTCCGCGCAGACAGCGCGCCAGTCGCTGGCCAAGCTTGGCGACATCTTCTCCACAGCGGCTGAAGAAGGTGCGGGCCAGGAAGGTGTGCTCTTCGACGATCTGCTCGATCAAGACCTTGTTCATTCGTAGTGACTCCGCTGGTTTGGCGCGGCGCGCCGGGCACGCCGGTGTAGAATGTCCGAACGATGCACACCGGATTGTTCTCCGCTGAGAGAATGAACGCAAGGGGAGATTCCATGAGCCACCGCGATCCTGCCCATGCTTCGATCTTGATCGAAGGGATGCGCAAGAACCGAGTTCGGGTGACGTCGCCTCGCCGGGCGATCGTGCAAGTATTGGAAGAGGCCGAAGACCACCTGGATGTCGAGGAGATCACGGAGCGAGCGAAGAAGATCGATGCGTCCGTGCATCGGGCGACGGTCTATCGCACCCTCGATATGCTCAAGCGACTTCACCTCGTCGATGAGCTCGATCTGCTGCATCTGAGAGGGGACCGTCACTACTATGAAGTCCGGTCGGGCGGGCAGCATGCTCATGTGATCTGCACCCGCTGCGGGAAGGTCGTCGAGCCCCGTGGAGAGATCATGGCAAGCTGCATCGACCGCCTCGCCGAGGCTACCGGTCACCGCATCGACTTCTACCGCCTCGAAGCCGGGGGCGTCTGTCCCGACTGTGAAGCGAGTGACTAGAGGGGTGCCGCAGAACTTCGTCAGACTCTTCGCTGGCCAAGATCGTCCCTGACTGCGTTGGAGCTCCTCCGCATACTCCCGGAATAACGTCGTCGGCCCGCCCTGCCAGAGACGTCGATGGCTCGCTGAAGAGTGCTACGAAGTTCTGCGACACCCCACTAGACATCATGGATTGACCGGTCCATCCGCAGAGTCGTGGGTTACGCTCGGCTCTTCTCTAACCAACTGCGGCGCAGAGCCACATACGGAGGATCGGTCAATCCATGATGCCTAGGGGTTCTTCACGAGGCGTACGCGGCGAGGAAATGTTCCAGCTCGCGCAGGAAGAAACTCGGGGCCCGCAGACAGGCGGGCGGCGAATCGCCGGGGACTGTCGCCATCTGGAGCTGAGGGCGGTCCTTGGCCAGAGCGTAGAGCTCGGCGAGTTCAGCGGGGTGGCCGTCCCCGCAGGTTATGATCAGGCTCGGGGCCTTCACGCGGAGGATCAGTTCGAGGAAGGTCTCGTTCCAGTGGCCGAAGGGTGTGAAGTTGCGCCAGTTGAGGAGCATCCGCTCACCCTGTGATCCCACCGGGGCCAGGCCCGGCCAGGGTTCGAGGCCTACCAGCGTGCTCGAACCAGGCACCGAGTCGCCAATGATGCAGGAGATCCGGCGCGGTGCGAGGATCGCCATCTTCAGCGCCACGAGCCCGCCGAAGCCAACCCCGGCCAGTGCGGCTCTCGTAACCTTCTTCGAGTCCATCACGCCGAGCACGGACTTCGCACACTGCTCGATATATCCGGGCAGGAAACGCTCGATGGGCGCCGATTTCCCGTGCCCAGGCAGGTCGGGCCCGATGACGCGGCATCCTCGAGCCGCGATCCAGGAGGCAACGCCCCCGTGACGCTCGTCGACGAAGAGCTCAAAGGAGCCTAGGGCGGGGTGAAGAAGCAGTACGGGGTAGTCGCTGCCGACTTCTTCGGCATGAAGTACGGCCCTTGCAGACTCCGCAGAGACACTCATACTCGGCGTATCGGCAATCGACTGGCCGACTGTAGGCCCCGTTCCACCAGGCCCGTTCCAGCAGGCCCGTTCCACCAAGCCCGTTCCACCAAGCCCGTTCCACCGAAGGGGAGGTCTCACGATGAGCAGTGTGTCCAAAGCCGTAGGCGAGAACTTGCAGCGTGCATCCTGGATTCGGAAGATGTTCGAGGAGGGTGCCCGGATGAAGGCCGAGCGGGGGAGCGACAAGGTCTTCGACTTCACCCTCGGAAACCCCGAGGTCGAACCGCCGCAGGCCCTGATCGACACGGTGAAGACGCTCGTCGCGTCAGATCAGCGGGGCCTGCACTCCTATATGCCGAACGCCGGGTATCCGCGGACCCGAGCGGTGGTCGCACAGCTCATGAGCAAGGCGACGGGACTCGACTACACCGAGAATCACGTCCTGATGACCGTGGGTGCGGGGGGGGCGCTCAACGCCCTGCTCAAGGCGCTGCTGGATCCCGGGGATGAGGTCATCGTGCTGGCCCCTTACTTCGTGGAGTACGGATTCTACGTGGGAAACCACGGTGGACGCATCGTGCTGGTCGATACGGACGAGGATTTCGGAATCAATGTGGAGCGGATTGCCGCGGTGATCACGCCACGCACGAAGGCGATCATCATCAATTCGCCAAACAATCCGACCGGAGTGATCTACTCCGAGGCGTCGCTGTGCCGACTCGGTGACCTTCTCGAGAGTCTCGAGCAGCCGGTCACCGTGATCAGTGACGAACCCTACAAGGCCCTGACCTTCGACGGAGTGAAGGCACCCGAGCTGCCGAAGTGCATTCGGCGTACCGTGATTGCCACCTCCTGGTCGAAGGCCCTGGCGATCCCCGGCGAGCGCATCGGCTACCTGGCCATCTCGCCCAAGATCCCGGAGGCCAGGCAGATCTTTGACGCCTGCACCTTCACCAACCGTACCCTGGGGTTCGTCAACGCTCCCGCGCTCTGGCAGAACGTCATTGCGGAAGTCGCGGAGCTTACGATCGACATCACCCCCTACCAGGAGAAGCGGGACATCTTCTACGATGGCCTGACGACGATCGGCTACGACGTGGTGAAGCCCCACGGCGCGTTCTACCTCTTCCCCAAGACCCCGATCGCGGACGACATCGAGTTCGCGGGCCTGCTGAAGGAAGAGGGGATCCTCACGGTGCCAGGCACCGGATTCGGTCGCAAGGGCCACGTTCGCGTCACCCTGACCGTGCCGCGCGACACGATCGAGCGCTCGCTGCCGGGCTTCGAACGGGTTTTCCGCAAGGTCAGCGCCTAGGAGCCCGGAATC
>JANTFM010000319.1 GCA_024763475.1 Acidobacteriota bacterium
GGAAGAGCAGCGCAGCGATCAGGATTCCGTTCGAGAGATAGAAGGTCGGAGCGGTGAGCTGGAAGAAGCCATCGAGCGCCTCGACCCAGTGCAGGAAGCTTGGTGATCCCTCGAGGAAGAATCGCAGGTGCCGCAGGATAATCAGGAGCATCGACCAATGGAAGGCCAGCGCGCCCGCCCAGAGCCACTTGGACGAGACGTGCACAACCTGATCGCTGTCGTTGAGGCTGGCCCTCGTGTTGCGAAAGAGCGAGCGAAAGAAGAGGACCTCCAAGGCCATACGCATGAAGGTCGCGGCACCGGTCGCCGGGCTCTCGAGCGGCTCATAGTGCAGGAACGGCAAGGACTTCTGCTGGCCGCAGGTCGTCGGGATCCGGAAGGGCACCGGCGATCGCGCCCAGGAGATAACCTTCCAGGCGAAGCCAACGAGGAAAATCAGGAGCGCGGAGTAAGGGATGACGACCCCGAAGAGGGTCGACAGGCCGAGAAGCGAGACCCCCACCCACGCAAGCGCCACGAGTCCCGCCACGATAGTCAACGCGATCAGTACGCTCATTGCCCAGTTCCCTCCTCGGCAGGCAGTTCCGCGTCCGTCTCAACGGACGCGTTGGCGCGCTTGGCCATCTCCACCAGGTGGTAGGTGCGGCGTTCGAGGTTCCGGGCCCGAATCGCATGCATATCGTCCCGGCACGCGGCGTAGACATCGATGGCCGCCAGCATCAGTTCATCACTGAGCGCATCGAGCGCCCGAAGAAGCTCCGCGTCCGCATCCCGAACCTCCCTGCGAAAGGCGCTCTTGAGTTGCAGAACAAAGGCCAGGGCTTGGGATGGCGAATAATCCTGGACGCATCGCACGCGTACGATCTCATCCAGTTGTCGCCCCAGGCTGCGGGGTGGCTGCCCCGTCTCCAGTCCCTCGTAGATCTGCTCGAGACCGGCGGCAAGTGCGTGGCCCACCGGATTGGCGAAGCGATCGATTCCCTCGGAGAGGAAAGACGATGAACTCGCGGGATAGGTCGCGAAGACCATCTCCTTCCACCGACCCAGGATCGCGTCGCGCCGCCTGCTGAGAGTCTCCGTTAGCTTCATCTCTAGCTCCGCGGGGAGATACACGCACCCCGTCATGGGCGAGAGATGCAACCCCTATGCCATCTGCGGCCGCTCGCTTTGAGCCCACACGCCGCGCCTTTTCAATGACTTGCGCGCAGACAACGAAGCGAGCTACCAGGGGTCACCTCCTTCAGGTTACGGCTGCGTAACGCCACGGGAAGCACAGCACGCGACGACGGGACGCGCGGCCGGAACAGAACGGGAATCCAGCCGCGATTCCGCGTGTCCCAACACCACACCGCCTGTATCCTCTTTGCCGACGTCAGACAGGGAGACTCGATGAGCTTTGCGAGGGAAGACTGGATCCGCCTGGAATACCGAGGGACGCCGGTCTACCTGGATCCGCGGCGCCCCGTGTGGTTCGTACCGAACCACGAGGGGGACAAGACTCTCAAGCATCTGCAAGAGCATCCGGCCGCAGATCCATCCGCCGCCGAAATGCGATTCCTGGCTCGATTGCCCGACGGTGGCGAGGTCCCGACCTACCCTGGCCGCAGCGCGTTCCTCCAGACGCAGACGCTACACGAGCTCTGGTTCCACGTGACGAACCGCTGCGACCTGGCCTGTCGGCACTGCCTCTTTTCCTGCGCACCGAAGGAGGCTGACGAGCTACCCGCTGCGCGTCTGCTCCAACTCGCGACGCAGGCCTACGACCTGGGGACCCGGGTCTTCGCCCTGACGGGTGGCGAACCCTTCGTGCATCGGGAATTCCCGCGTGTCCTCGAAGGGTTGCTCTCGTGGCCTGATACCAACCTGGTCATCCTGACGAACGGTATGTCACTCAGATCGCGGGAAGACCTCCTCTCCCGTCTGCCCAGAGAGCGGGTTCATCTGCAGGTCAGTGTCGATGGCCTTCAGCGCAGCCACGACCGGCTGCGCGGTAAGAACGCTTTCGAGAAACTCAGGAAAGAACTCGAGTGGCTCGCCGCGCGTGACTGGCCGTTCACGATCTCAACCTGCATCGACCGCGGCAACATGCACGAGATGAGCGACCTGGCCGACCTCGCCTCCGAGGTCGGGGCGACCGGCCTTCACTTCATGTGGTACTTCGTCCGCGGACGTGGCAAGAAGGCCGGTGCCCCGGACATGGAGGCCCTCGCCTCGCAGTTGATCGGCGCCGTCGAACATGCGGCAGACCTCGGCCTCACCATCGACAACGTGGATGCGGTCAAGGGGCGGATCTTTGCGCCGCCCGGTACGAAGCACGACGGCAGCTCCAGCGGCTGGGAATCCGTCGCCGTCGGACCGGACGGGCGCCTCTTCCCTTCCCCGGCCCTGATCGGCATCGAGGAGCTCGCAACACCCATCGGCTCGAGTCTCGCCGAGGCCTGGCGCGGCAGTCCCGCTCTTGCCCGGCTCCGGGCGTCGACGATCGCCGCAAGCGATTCGCCGATGCGCTTTCTGCTCGGCGGAGGAGACTCGGACCATTCCTACGTGCATGCCGGGACCTTTAGCGGCGATGACCCTTATCTCCCGGTCTACGAGACTCTCGCGCTCTGGCTGATCGATCACCACGCACGATCCCAACCGGTCGAGGGGCCACCCCGGCTGCGGCTGAAGATGGGCGATCTGCTCGAGACCTGTTCGGTCAGCGGTGAGGTCGCTCTGACCCACAGCAACTGCGTGCTGGCCCTTTCGGGCGAGGATGGCGTGGCCGCAGTGGGCCGATTCTATTCCGAGGCCGCCGCCGAAACGAAGACCGACATTCTGAATCCGGTCTGCTACGCGGAAGATGCTGTCTCCCATATTCCGACCGAAGGCCGCGTGCGCAGCTACGGCTGCGGCAGCCCCGTGCTCGATGCGAGGCTCGCGCCGGGCGAGACGGTCGTGGACCTGGGCTCCGGCACGGGCGTCGAGTGCTTCATCGCCGCGCGTCTCGTCGGAACCCTGGGCCGCGTCATCGGAATCGACATGCTCGATCCCATGCTGGAGCTGGCTGGCAAGACCGCCGTCGGTGTCCGACGCAATCTCGGGTACGACAACCTCGCGTTCCGGAAGGGTCTGCTCGAAGACCTGCCCCTCGAGGAATCGAGCGCCGATCTCGTCCTCTCGAACTGCGTCCTCAACCTCTCCCACGACAAGCGCCGCAGCTTCGCCGAGATCTTCCGCGTGCTGCGCCCCGGGGGACGGCTGGTCGTCTCCGACGTGGTCTGCGAGGAAGATCCGGGCCCCGCGATCCGTAACGATGACGTTCTCAAGGGTGAATGCCTCGGGGGCGCGCTCACCCAGCGCGACCTTTTCGGCCTGCTCGACGAAGCGGGCTTCACCGGGGCCCGCGTCCTCAAGCGCTTTCCCTATCGGCAGGTCCGGGGACACGCCTTCTTCTCGATGACCTTCGAAGCCCGCAAGAGCGCGCCGTCCGAGAAGATCCGCGCGATGTACCGGGGCCCCTTTGCGGCACTGCTCGCATCTGATGGAACCCTCCTGCCCGCCGGTGAAACGGTGAGCCTGGAGCGCGGCGAAGCCGCCCGGCTCTCCGAACAGGTCTTCCTCTTTGACGATCAGGGTGCCGTCAGCAACGTCTTGCAGGGTGTGAGCGCCTGCTGTTCCCCGGACGCCGCTGCCAGCCCGGAGGGGAGCAGCTGCTGCGAGATCCCTCCGGAAGAAGACGCGGGTCCGCGCGCTCTTCCCACGCTTCCCTCGCTCCCGTCACAACGCCCCCCGAGCTCGTCACGGCTCGAGGCGGAGCGCTCCGGCTGCATGCTCTGTGGCACCGAGCTGGAATACAGATCCGAAGAGCAGATAGCGTCCTGCGTCTACTGCGGCGAGAGCTTCTCCTCAGCGATGTGTTGCCCCGAAGGACATTTCGTTTGTGACGGGTGTCACGCCGCCGGAAGCCGCGATCTGCTCCAGAAGGTCTGCCTGGCGAGCCACGAGACCGACATGGTCGAGCTGATGCATCGGATTCGCTCTCATCCATCCTTCTCCGTGCACGGCCCCGAACACCACGGCATGGTGCCCGGCGTGATCCTCGCAGCGTGTCGAAATGCAGGCGCGACGATCAGCGATGAACAGATCCTGCGCGGCATCCGCCGCGGTGCGAAGATCCCAGGAGGCGCCTGCGGCTACATGGGTGTGTGTGGCGCATCGGCCGGGCTCGGCTCGGCGTTCGGCGTCCTGCTGGAGTCCACGCCACGCAAAGCCAGTGAGCGCCAGACGGTCCTGCGCGCCGTGGCTCGTGTGACGGAAGAGATCGCCTCCTATGCGGCAGCTCGCTGCTGCCAGCGCGATTGCTATGTCGCACTGAAGGTAGCAGCCGATCTTGCTCCCAGTATCGCCAAGGTCTCCCCCGTCGCCGAGATCGATCTGCGCTGCAACCAGATCGACCTGAATCCCGACTGCATCGGCGAGAGCTGCCCCCTGCATCCTGCTCACTAGCTCGCTTTGTTCGGATCCTCGGCAGAATCTGTGGGTAGAAAACCGTCCATTTTCAGGTTTCCGCCGTTCCTGTCGGTTCCGATAGGCAGAGAGCAGGTGCCATCGGCCAGGTGTGACTGGCGGCGTGAGGGGGCTTCGGCTCAGGATCCAGCACGGGGAAGGGCAAGCGGGAGTGCGCGGGGTCCCGAGGCCGCCGCGCTG
>JANTFM010000320.1 GCA_024763475.1 Acidobacteriota bacterium
GGACGGGAGGCCTGGAGGACACTCTCGCCAGGGGCAACAGCGAACCGCGGCGGGAGGCCTGGAGGACACTCTCGCCAGGGGCAACAGCGAACCCGTACGCTACAGGAGGCTCTCGATCGCCTCGGTGGGGCGGCCGAGCACGGCCCGGGGGCCGCAGATCGCGATCGGACGTTCCATCAACTTGGGGTGCGAGACCATCGCACGGAAGATGTCCTCGTCGCTGGACTCCTTCGTCAGGCCGGCCGCCTTGAACTCCGTCTCCTTGACGCGAGTCCACTCGATCGCAGGCCGCCCGAGGCGTTCCCGCAAGTCCCTAAACTCATCCATGCTCAAGGGATCCTCGAGATAGCGCCGTTGAACGAAGCTCACGCCGGAGCTCTCGAGAAACTCCACGCCTGCACGGCTCTTGGAGCATCGCGGGTTGTGGAGGATCAGGATCTGGTCATCAGCTGCGGGCAGAGTCATGCCAAGAATCTCCAGGTCGGGGCGCACGGGAAGAGACGTTGCCAGACTTATACAGGACGATCCCGCTTCGGGGCCAGCCGGCGCTCACCGTTCCCGGGGATAGAGGAGGACACCCGCGGGCCGAGGGGCGTTTACATCGGCGGAATCTGTAGTAATCTGCTCTTTGTGACCAAATGGTGACCTGAAGCTCGCTATCATCCGCTACAAGTCCACGGGTTCTACTGGCGTGCCGCCCCGGTGGCCAGCTTGGACGAGAGGAACACCCATGAAAGCGCACCCCCTCATGAACCCTGTTCATCGCTTCCACATCCCGGTCATGGGCACCGGTTTTACGATCGATTCTGCGCTAAAGGTCGCTCGATACGGGATTTCGTCCGTGCTCTCCCTGGTTGATGATGTACTCCTCGAGCAGATGCGCGCATGGCACAGCAAGAGCTCCGGACGTCCCTACCTCGAGATCAAACGCAAGGACGAGGACTCGCGCGCGGCGCGCACCACGGCCTATCTGAATCTGCTCGATACGCTCCTCAACGAGCAGGTGGAGACCTTGCGGGCCTCGGTATTCGAAGTCGGCAGCGAGATCACCCACTACTTCGAGATGCTGCCGGAATCGCCCCTCAAGACACTCTACGAACGCATGCTCAAGACGAAAGATGCCGGAGAGAAGAACAGGTTGCAGGAAGACCTGCGGCGGAAGGTCGTGCCGGGCGCGATCGACGTGAACATCATGACCAAGGTCGACAACGCTCAGAATCGTTCGGGTGAGGACCTCCCCGCGACCTTCTCGGACGCACTGAGCGCCCTGCGCGGCTACGCTCAGAGCCGCCTGGAGTCGGCGGTCATCTTCTCCGCGGGCATCAACAAAAGGCTCTACAGCTACATTTCCGAGTTCAACGACTTCTTCCCGAACGAGCTGGGGGAGATCAAGAAACGCATCGTCCTGAAGGTCAGCGACTACCGCTCGGCCCTCGTGCAGGGCAAGCTCCTCGCCCGCAAGGGTCTCTGGGTCTCCGAATTCCGTATCGAGTCCGGCCTGAACTGCGGCGGGCACGCCTTCGGCGGCAAAGGCATTCTGCTCGGCCCGGTTCTCGATGAGTTCCGCCACGAGAAGGAGCGGCTCATCGAGCAGTTGCACAGCTTCTGGACGGCGGCACTCAAGCGCCTGGGTCGTCCCGTTCCTCTTCACGAGATGCCAATCCGGATCACCGTACAAGGTGGCCTCGGGACGGATGAAGAGCGCCAACTGCTCGAGGAGCATTACCGGGTGGACGGCACGGGCTGGGCCAGCCCGTTTCTACTCGTCCCCGAAGCCGTCAACATCGACGAGTTCAGCCTGCAGCAGGTCATCAAGGCGGGAGAGGGCGATGTCAAACTCAGCAGCGCCTCCCCTCTTGGCGTTCCCTTCTGGAGCCTCCAGACCTCTGCCAGCGAGAATGAGCGCAGAACGCGCATCGAGGCGGGCAAACCTGGCAGCGCGTGCCCGAAGGGCTTCCTGGTCTCCAGCATCGAGTTCACCAAGACCAAGCTCTGCACGGCGAGCCGCGCCTACCAGCAGCGCAAGCTGAAGCAGTTGGCGTCGGCAGAGATGAGCGAGGCCGAGCGTCAGCGGCAGATCGAGAGTGTCCACGCCAAGACCTGCATCTGCCACGATCTCGCAGGCAGCGTCACCGGACCGAGGCAGATCGATCCGCGGGCCACGGCGGCCGTCTGCTGCGGGCCGAACACGGCGTACTTCTCCAAGCTCGCCAGCCTCTCCGAGATGGTGGATCACATCTACGGCCGGGTCCGGCTCCCTCTCGCCGAGGGCCGTCCGCACATGTTCCTCAAGGAACTGTCCCTGCACCTCGACGAGCTGCGCGCGGACTTCGGACGGCGCAGGAACGAGATTCTTGTTGCCGCGACGGATTCGGCTCGAGAGACGCGAGACAATCTCCTCCTCGGCATCGAGAACTACCGGCAGCTCGCGAGCCGCATGGCAGGTGAGCAATGGGACGAATTCCTCTCGCGGCTCGACGCCCTGGGTGAAGAGCTCAATGCCCTCTTCCCGGAACCTGTCATCGAGAACGCCGTCTAGACCCACACTCACCAGGGTCACCCCAGATCCGCTGACCTCAGGCACGCGGCCTGGAACCACGATCCTTGAGAAAGCCCCCCAGACCCCCTGCCAGCAATGATCATCGAGTGTGTCCCTGTTCCAGGGTACCGACCTAGTTCGCCTTGTGGACCGTCAGCGTCATGTCGACCGCGTTCTTCGTCGTATTGTAGAAGAACACCCGGTAGCGCGAAAACGCGACCCGAAACTCCTTCTGCGCGCCATTGACGAACACCTTCGTCTCGCGCGCGGAAATCGATGCGTCCACCTCCAAGGGGAAGAAGAACATCTGCTCCTCGAGCATGGCTCGCTTCGCACGTTCCTTGTCGGGCACGAGGATCGCGCCGATCTTGCCAAAGGCCAGCCGATCTCCGCGGGTCTCGCCCTCGATCGAGAGGACGACCGAAGAGTAGCCATCCACGTCGAGCACTCCCGCGTCCACCAGGCGAGTCGTCTCCGTCGGCCTGACCGTCGTCACGACATCGGAGAACACGTCGACCTCACTGTGGCGAATCGGCCCGTCGATCGAGACGCTCCCACGAATCGACGTGAGCGCCGGCCAGTTGACAACTTCCACCTCGAGGATCTCGCGCGCAACGGCATCGCCCGCGGCCAGAAGGAGAAGCGCCAGGAGAAATCCCACCAGACCAGCCCACAACTTCGAACGTCTATTCATGCGGCCTCCGATCCGTCCCTCCGACATTCTAGCGCGATAACAGGCCGGATCCCTATCACCTGGAGAGTGACAAGTTCTCATCTCCTTGAGGATTCCGTCAAAGAGGGCTTGTCTTGCTCAAGCCGGAGCTTGGCGAGTTCCATCGCGAGGTCAATCCACCGATCGACGAGCAGCCGCAGGCGTGCACAGTTCTGTAGCTGTTTTTCGACCATCGCCCGGTGCTCTCGGCGAACGAATCGGGTCGTTCCTTTCCCCTTGCGCGAGTAACTGAGCTGGTAATAGGGACCGCGCTTTCGCGGCGGCGAAGCCTTGCAGCAGCACCCCGGTGTTCCGCAGGTGTTGTATTGCTTCGTGAGGCTCCCAGGGCGCAGGTCGCCGAGGGCTGCCAGGTCGCTCTTGACCTTCTCAAACTGACGCTCGAGGACGCGGATTCACCGATTCATGATTCCGGCAGTTCAGCCGAGAGTACGCCGGAAGGGACGTCCGGGAATCTACGGCGAGAAACTCCGACTGCGTGAGCTCGCTGAGGACCGAAGTGCTTTCTTCAAGGCGCCGAGCCCAGTCTACGGCGAGGCCGGAGTCGAACTCGAAGTCCGTTCGAATCCCCTCCCACCATCACACCCGGGAGGACCCCACCAACGGCATAACAAGAGCAATCGCACCAACGACGCCTCCGGCAGGATCGCTGCGGACGTCCTGGCGGCAGCACCGGAGCGAGAGACGACACCCTGGGCGGCTCAAGCGGACCCCCATCTCGTCCGATAGGAAGTGCCAAGGGAACTCCAACGAAACGGCACAGAGGCTCTCCGGAGGACGCATGTCTGAATATGGTGGTGGTCGCAGGAGAAGCGACGCGGACTACGGCCTCGGCGAACACACCTTGGACATGAGCGAGCTCAGCCTGCTCGGCGAGGCGGAACTGACGGAACGCCTGGTCAACGCGTTCGAATCGCCGGGCTACAAGCCTCCCCGCCTCCCCGCCGTGGCCACGGAACTTCTGGCACTCTCCCAAAACCCCGACGTCGAGTTCAAGGAGATCGAAACCCTGCTCGAGCGGGACGCGATGCTCGCCGGCGAGATCCTCTCGCTGGCGCGATCGGCCTTCTACAGCCGCTCACGGCAGGTCGACAGCATGCGGGCGGCTCTGGTCCTCCTGGGCCTGCGCAAGCTCCAGCAGATCGTGCTCCAGGCCGCCATGGACCTGCGGGTCTTCCGCTCCGACAGCTACAGCACCAGCATGGAGCGCCTCCGCCTCCACGCCCAGGCGACCGCGCACATCTCGCGCATCCTCTCGATGTACACCTCCATGTCCGAGGAGCAGGCCTTCCTCTGCGGCTTGCTGCACGACGTCGGCATCGCCGGCGTTCTTCTCGTCCTCGGCGATGTCGAGCGCGGCCAGGAGGCGCCCGAGCTCTCCTTGCTCTGGCCC
>JANTFM010000321.1 GCA_024763475.1 Acidobacteriota bacterium
CTTATCTACCATGTTCCCGCAGGGCGCTTCAAGCCCGTCGCGTCCCCGGGAGCCCACCGCTCGAGACGATTCAATTAGAAACGACCTGTTTTCAGCCACTTGGCTCCGTAGCAGAAGAATCTTCTTTTGACCGCAGGCATTTCCTTGGAATAATGAGCGTTTCCCCGTTCTCGGAAAACCAAGGATAAGGAGTCCCCCATGAAGATCCTCGTGATCGGCGGCGGCGGGCGTGAACACGCGCTGGCCTGGAAGATCCGCCAGTCACGCAGTGTGGAAGAGCTCTTTTGCAGCCCGGGAAACGCCGGCATCGCAGAGATCGCGGACTGCCCGCCCCTGGCTTCTTCCGATCCGGAAGCTGTTGCCGCATTCGTCGCCCGCCAGGGAATCGATCTGACGGTCATCGGCCCGGAGCTACCCCTCGTGCAAGGCATCGCGGACAAGATCCAGGCGATCGGCCGGGCTGTCTTCGGCCCGATCGCCGGTGCCGCCCAGCTCGAAGGGAGCAAGGTCTTCTCGAAACAGTTCATGACCCGGCACGGCATCCCGACCGGCAAGTATGAGGTCTTCGAGGACGCCGATGCGGCCCTCGCCTACGTGCAGGACCATGGGGCTCCGCTGGTCGTCAAAGCCGATGGTCTCGCCGCAGGCAAGGGCGTGTTCATGTGTGAGACGACGGATCAGGCCCGAGACGCCATTCAGAAACTCATGGTCCACAAGGCCTTCGGCGGCGCCGGCAAGCGGATCGTCGTCGAGGAGCTGCTCGTCGGCCGTGAGGCATCGTTCTTCGCGATCACCGACGGCTCCCGCGTCATCCCGCTGGTCACCTGCCAGGATTACAAGCGGGCCCATGACTACAGCAAGGGACCGAATACCGGAGGCATGGGCTCTTACTCGCCGGCCCTGCACATCGACCGCGAGCTGACGGCCACGGTGCTCGAAGATATCGTCGGCCCCACGATTCGCGGTATCGCCACGGAGGGCTATCCCTATCGCGGGGTGCTCTACGTCGGCCTGATGCTGACCGAAGACGGCCCGAAGGTCCTCGAGTACAACTGCCGCTTCGGCGATCCAGAGACCCAGGTCATCCTGCCACGGCTCAAGTCGGACCTGGTTCCCCTACTCTCGGCCGCCGCCCATGGCGATCTCTCGTCCGTGCGGGTCGAATGGAGGCGCGAGGCTGCCGTCTGCGTGACCCTCGCCTCCCACGGCTACCCCGGGCACTACCAGAAGGGCAAGAAGATCGCGGATCTCGAACTCTACGCCAACCGTAGCGACATCGTCCTCTTCCATGCCGGCACCCGAACGGGACCCGGCGGAGACGTCCGCACGGCCGGCGGACGGGTCCTCGGCGTGACGGCCCTGGGCAAGAGCATTGCGGACGCCCGCTCCCGCGCCTACGACGCCGTCGCCAACCTGTCCTTCCAGGGCATGCAGTTCCGGCATGACATCGCGGAAGGTGTCGATGAGACCGTCGGCAAGACGGTCGAGGAGTGAGTGCCATGCCCCGTGTCGCCCTGATGATGGGTTCTCCGTCGGATCTCGAGACGATGACCCGTGCCGCGAAGGAACTCGCGTCCTACGGCGTGGAATTCGTCGTGGAGATCACCTCCGCGCACCGTACACCGGAGCGCACCATCAACTTCGTGCGCGAGGTCGAAGAGAAGGGAGTCGAGGTCTTCATCGTCGGCGCCGGCATGGCCGCACACCTCGCCGGGGTTGTCGCCGCGCACACGACCAAGCCGGTGATCGGTGTCCCGCTGAGTGGGCCGCTGCTCGACGGACTCGACGCGCTGCTCAGTACGGTGCAGATGCCCAAGGGCATCCCGGTCGCCACGGTCGCCGTCGGTGGCTCGGGGGCGCAGAACGCCGCGATCCTCGCGGTACAGATGCTCGCCCTCGCGGACGCTGATCTTCGCGTCAAGCTCGCGCAGCGGCGCGAGCAGATGGCCCAGGACGTCGCCGACGCCTCCGCAGCCGCGAGAGAGAAGATCAGCGACCTTCTCGGACCGTCATAGAGGCGGGGTCCCCGCCCCCATGCCGCGCTACTTCATCGCCACTCTCGGCTGCAAGCTGAACCAATTCGATTCGGCCCATGCGGAAGGAGTGCTCCAGGGAGGAGACTTCTCTCCGACGGATGATCCCGCCGAGGCGGACGTCATCCTGCTGAACACCTGCACCGTGACGAAGAAAGCGGACGCCGATGGCCGCCGCCTCGCGCGCCGGCTGAGGCGCCTCAACGCGAAGGCCCGGATCATCGCGACCGGCTGCTACGCGGAGCGGGAGCCGGAGGCCCTCGAGAAACTCGGTGTCCTCGACCAGGTCGTGGGCCTGAAGCGGCGGGAGGAGCTTCCCCAACTCCTGCTCGACGGGGCGGCGTGTTCGACCCAGACCATCGACCTCTTCTTCGGCGATCGCTCCCGCGCCTTCCTCCGCGTGCAGGAAGGCTGCGACCTCAAGTGCAGCTACTGCATCATCCCGAGCGTGCGGGGCGCGAGCCGCAGCACACCGGCCGAGAAGGTCTGTTCCGACCTGGCGTCTCTCGCAGGCCGCGAGGTGCGCGAGGTCGGCCTGACGGGCATCAACACCGGAGCGTGGGGCACCGATCTCGAGGAACGCCTCGAGCTTGCGGACCTCCTCGAGAGCATCCTTTCCCAGATGGATCGCGGGAAACTTTCCCTGCGCATCCGGCTGGGATCACTCGAGCCCCGGACGGTCAGCGCCCGCGTTCTCGACCTGATGGCCGCCCACCCGGAGCAGATCGTCCCACACATCCAGATCCCCTTGCAGAGCGGTTCAGACAAGGTCCTCGCCCGTATGTCCCGCAACTACCGCACGGCGCGCTACCGCGAGCTCATCGAGCGCTGCGCCGACCGGGTCCCCGATATCTGCCTGGGTGCGGACGTGATCACGGGCTTCCCCGGGGAGTCGAGCAGCGACCACGAGCGCACACTCGAAGTGATCGACTCGTTGCCCCTGGCCTACCTTCACGTCTTCACGTTTTCGCCACGACCGGGCACACGGGCCGTCGACTTCGATAGGCCGGTCCCCGAGCGCGAAGCCGGGATCCGCACGAAAGCCCTCCGCGCACTCTCCCAGCGCAAGGGCCGTGCCTTCCGCCGCAAGCAACTCGGCACAACCCGCCTGGGACTCGGACTTCACGCGAAGGCCGATTGCGGGAGCGTGCGGGTCCTGACCGACAACTACATCGAGGTCCTGGTGCCCTCTGCGCCCCAGGGCGAGATCACCAGGATCTCTCTGGACCGGCTGGAAGATGAGGATCTGGTGCCCCATCCGACACCTTCGCTACAGTCCTCGCCAGCCCTCGACGTCTCTGCCGGTCTTGGGCCGTCCCCGCATACTCCCACTCTCCCGTCGCGGCCCCGCCTAGCAAGGACCGCCGACGGCTTGGCGAAGACTGCAACGAAGGTGTCTGACGGAGCCCTCGTCCTTCGCGGGACGGTCGCATCATGAGGAAGTTAGCCGCCATCCTGCTTGTCCTCCTGTCCTTCGCGCCCCGTGCGGCCGCCGAGGACACCCGGGGCGTGCACTGGCGAGACCTGTCCCTCGAGCAGTCTCTCAAGCAGGCAGGAAAGGACGGCAAACTCGTCCTCCTCGACTGCTGGGCGACCTGGTGCGTGTACTGCATCGTGATGGACCGGGAGATCTGGTCCCAGGAAGCCCTTGCACGAGTCGTCGAGGAAGAGACGATCCCGGTCAGGGCCGAAGTCGACCCCCACAAGGGACTCGGCCTGGACCTGCGGCTGCGCTACCAGGTCCAGGGCATGCCCCTCGTGTTGCTCCTCCATCCGGAGGATGGTCGCGTGCTGGGCCGTCTCGAAGGCATCCAGACCCCGGAGTCCATCATCCACGCTATCGACGAAGCCCGGACCCTGGCCTGGCCGGAGCGGCAGGCCGAGGCCGACAGCGACAACCCGGCGGCCCTGCTCCGCCTCGCGGGCCAGCTCCTGCGGGGCGGTGATGGCGAGAAGGCCCTCGGGTACGCCCGCCGCGTCCGCGAGCTGGACCCGACCTGTTCCCAAGATGCCGCGGACGATGCGGCACTCCTGATGGCGGACCTGTTCACGAAGACCCAGGAGCCCGACAAGGCACGAGAGGCGCTCTTTCTCGCCTCGACCAAGTGCCAGGGCGCCAGCGGCATCCTCGAGATCTGGGAACGCCTCGTCGCGCGCGACCGCGAGGCCGGAGACGCCGCACGGCTCGGCGAGACTCTCGCCCGCCGCGTGGACCTCTTCCCCCGGCAGGTGGGACCAAGACTCGATCTCGCAACCTGGCTCACGGAGAACGGGTCCGAACCGGGCAAGGTTCTTGCGATCCTCGACGACGCCCTTGCGCTGGATGCCGAGGATACCCGCGTTCTCGAAGCCCTCGCCCGCCACTACAACGCACAGGACGACCCGGAACGCGCCCTGGACCTGCTCGAGGAGGCGATCCGCATCGATCCCCACGACCCAGAGCTGCGGGAGTTGCGCTTGAGAATCGTGCTGGCCAACCGCTGACCCGGGCGGTTAGAGTGTCTGGCGGGACGCAACAGCCGTTCGCGATTGGAGTTTTCTTGATGCCCCGCCGATCCCTTGTGCACTCGGGACCCCACCGATCTCTTGGGCACTCGGTCCCCTGCTGGTCCCCTGCAC
>JANTFM010000322.1 GCA_024763475.1 Acidobacteriota bacterium
CGAGATCGCTGGCCATCACCGTTTAGCCGGCGACTGAGACCGGCAGCCAGGCTCAGGCGCGGTCGCGCGTCGGGAGCTCTACGGGCTGACCGGCCCATTGGTAAAAGCGTGGGTTGCGCTCGGCTCTTCTCAAACCGGTGGGGCGCAGAGCGCCGGGGCGGCGACCGGTTTCGCCTCGCGACCTTTCAGGAATCGAGATCTTGCGGCTGAGACGACACCGAACGCGGCCCGTCGACTCCTTCGTCGTCCGGGGGCCGCAGGCAGCGGAGTGGAAAGTCGAGGGTCTCGCGGACACCCTCTCGCGCGCAGCGAACTTTCTCTGCGAGCCGCCGCGCCTCGTCGCCGCGTACCCAAGTCCCACCGGGATCCGGCAGGGGGCAGTCCAGCGCTTGCTGGAGCCGGGCCACGGTCAACTCCTCCATGTTCCATGATGCGGCGAAGTCTCCCGTCGCGGTCCGGTGGACGATCCCCGCCTCTTCGAAGGCGTCGAGCAGAGCAGGTCCATCCTCCCAGGGAATCCCGAGCTGCGCGCGATGGAGTTCGTCCAGTGTGACGCGCCGCCCCTCGGCCTGGGCCGAACGAAAAAAGGACGCGAGACGCAGGGCATAGACCAGGATCATGCCCGGGGCCCCCTTGGCCCGCTGGCCCGCCTGGTAGTTGCTCAGGCAGCACGCCAGTTCGGCACCTAGCAGAGTCACGACCCAGGAGATATACACCCACAGCAGGAACGCGGGCAGACCGGCGAGCGCGCCGAAGACGGCCTCGTAGCTGGCGACCCGGGCGAGGTAGATGGTGAAGCCTTTCTTCGCCAGTTCGAAGAGCAGCGCGGCCGCGAGTGCTGCGCTGAGCGCGGATTTCTTCGAGACCCTGCGGTTGGGCACGAAGAAGTAGAGCAGGAAGAATGCGGCCAGCGTCGTCACCCAGGTCAGCAGTCTCAGCCACCAGCCGCCCGCCTCGAAGAAACCGATGGCGCCATGCAGCATCGGAAGGGACACGATATAGGAGGTCGCGATGAACCCGGCGCCGAGCAGCAGGGGTCCGATGGTCAGCATGGCCCAGTACATCAGCAGCCTCGAAGAGAGCCTGCGCCCGACCCGAACTCGCCAGATCCGATTGAAGACCTGTTCGATCGTGCCGAGGGCCATCGTCAGGGTCACGGCGAGAGCCCCAACGCCGATCAACGAAAGACCCGTCGCCCGGGCCGCGAATCCGCGGAGATGGCCCAGGATGACCGTCCCGGTCTCGGGCACGAAGTTCTCGAAGACGAAGTCCTGGATCGAGAGCCAGGCCTGTCCGAAATGAGGAAAAACCGACAAGAGCGGCAGGACCACGGCGGTCGCAGGCACCAGCGAGAAGATCGCAATGAAAGACAGCGCCGCCGCGACCGTCGGACAACGATCCTCATCGAATCGGACGAACAGATAGTGCAGGAAGCTCGCGAGTTCCCGAACCTTGTCCCTCAGCTTCACAGCCGGCATGCCGTCCTCCTGCCACGGATCATCTCACGACAAGCTCGGCCGAAAAATCCCCGATTGCCACCAACTATGGGAGAGAGCAGGAATGGCCCCACCTTATCCATGGCGTCCGCGAGCCGGATTCACTATGCTGTACCCGTCCTAACTCAAAGAGGATAACGGAGTTGTTAACTTCCCTGGCCACAACAACCGATCCATCGTGCAACCAGACCCCGCCGAGGACAGTCCATGACGAGTCCTGATCCCTCCCCGGGCCTCTCGCTGGCCTACGTGGAAGAGGTCTACGCGCGCTTCCTCGAAGATCCCAACGCTGTCGGCGACGACTGGCGTGCCTTTTTCGAAGAACAGGCCGCCAACGAAGCCATGCCCGCCCGCATCGGTCCCTCGTTCACAGCGAGCAGCCTCTTCAACCCGCCAAGCGACGCGGGATGCGCCGGCGAGAGCGTCTCACACGCCGCCGTGCTGCAGGACCGGGTTGACCAAATCATCCGCGCTTACCGCGTGCGGGGACATCTCGTAGCAAAAGTCGACCCGCTGGACCTGCCCCGCAGCCAGCAGGTCGAACTCGAGCCGGGCTTCTACGAACTGACAGAGAGCGACATGGACTCCCCGGTGTCCAGCCGCACGATTGCGGGGAGCGGTAGCGCCCTGACTATCCGCCAGATTCTCGCACGCCTGCGGAACACCTACTGCCGTTCGATCGGCGTGCAGTTCATGCACATCAACGATCTCGAGCTGAAGACCTGGCTGACGACGCGCATGGAGTCGACGGAAAATCGCCTCGAGTTGAGCCCCGACGAGCAGTACCGAATTCTCAAGGCATTGACGGATGCCGTGACGTTCGAGGACTTCATCCAGAAGAAGTACCTCGGGGCCAAACGCTTCTCCCTCGAGGGTGCGGAAAGCCTGATCCCGCTGCTTGGCACGGCGATCGAGGAGGCCGGAAGCCACGGAATCGAGGAGATCGTGCTGGGGATGGCCCATCGCGGACGTCTCAACGTCCTCGCCAACGTGATGGGTAAGCCGCCGCGGAGGATCTTCGCCGAGTTCGAGGACCGGGACCTGGGCCTCTTCATCGGCCGGGGCGACGTGAAGTACCATCTGGGGCACTCCCACGACTGGTATACGGGCGCAGGTGAGAAGATCCACTTGACCCTCTGCTTCAACCCGAGTCACCTCGAATTCGTCAGCCCCGTCGCGCTGGGCCGCCTGCGCGCAAAGCAGGACGCCCGCGGCGAGGTGGATGGGGAGCGAAGTCTCGCCATCTTGATCCATGGCGATGCGTCCTTCGCGGGACAGGGCGTGATTCAGGAGACGCTGAACCTCTCCGAGGTCGCGGACTACAGCACCGGCGGCACGATCCACATCGTGGTCAATAACCAGATCGGCTTCACGACCTGCCCAAGAGAAGGCCGATCGCCGGTTTATGCGACGGACATCGCAAGAATGCTGCAGGTGCCGATCTTCCACGTCAACGGCGAGGACCCCGAGGCGGTGGCCCAGGTCGTGCGTCTGGCCGTGGACTTCCGCATGCGCTATCACAAGGACGTCGTGGTCGACATGTACTGCTACCGCCGCTACGGGCACAACGAGGGTGACGAACCCGCGTTCACCCAGCCGGCGATGTACAAGGCGATCCGCGCCCGGAAGTCCGTGCGGGAGGGCTACCTGGGACGCCTGCTCGCGCTCGGTGAGGTTACCCGGGAGACCGCGGATGAGTGGCAGCGGGGCTGTCGCCGGGACTTGGACATCGAACTCAAGATGGCTCGGCGCTTCGATTTCCACCTGGGCCGCGACCGCGTCGGCGGAATCTGGGCGAAGTACAGCGGCGGCCTCGAGCGAAACGCCCGCGGCGAAGAGGCACCCGTCGACCGGCAGGCCCTCTCCGCCCTGCTCGTGAAACTCGGCGCTCATCCAGAGGAGTTTCAGCCCCACCCGAAGCTGGTCAAGTTCCTCGAAATGCGGCGGAAGATGGGCCAGGGAGAGCTTCCCCTGGACTGGGCGGCTGCCGAAGCGCTGGCTCTCGGCACCCTCGCGTTGGAGGGTACGAGGATCCGTTTTGCGGGACAGGACTCGGGTCGCGGCACCTTCAGCCAGCGCAACGCGATCCTGCACGACGCGAGGGGCGGAGGCGAGACCTTCATGCCCCTGGCGCATCTCGCGGAGACCCAGGGGCCGGTCGAGATCATCAACAGTCCGCTCTCGGAGATCGGCGTTCTCGGCTTCGAGTACGGTTACAGCCTCGATGCCCCCACCAGCCTGACCCTCTGGGAGGCGCAGTTCGGGGACTTCGCCAACGTCGCCCAAGTGCTCTTTGACCAGTTCATCGTCAGCGGTGAGGACAAGTGGAATCGCTTCTGCGGCCTGGTCGTGCTGCTGCCCCACGGACTCGAGGGGCAGGGGCCGGAGCACTCCAGCGCCCGGCTCGAACGCTTCCTCTCGCTCGCCGCGGAAGACAACATCCAGGTGGTCAACCCCACCACGCCCGCCCAGTACTATCATCTCCTCCGGCGGCAGATGCACCGCAACTGGCGCAAACCCTTGATCGTGATGAGTCCCAAGAGCCTGCTGCGCCTCCCGGCGGCCACCTCCCCGCTCGAAGACTTCAGCGAGGGCCGCTTCCATCGGGTCCTCGAAGACGACGACCCCCTGCGGGCGGACACGGTGCGCCGCGTCCTGCTCTGCTCGGGGAAGATCTACTACGAACTGGCCAGGCGTCGTGAGGAGCGGGGGCGGCACGATGTCGCGATCCTGCGCCTCGAGCAACTCTATCCGCTCGATCTGGGCCACCTCGAGCAGGTGCTCGCTCCCTTCCGCCAGGGTGTCCCCGTGCTTTGGGTCCAGGAGGAGCCGGAGAACATGGGCGCGTGGAGGTTCCTCAAGGTCCTCTTCGGCGACCGACTGCTGGACCATCACCCCTTCACGGGAATCTATCGGCAGGCTGCGGCCAGCCCCGCCACTGGCTCGAACAAGAGCCACCGCATCGAGCAGAACGCGGTACTCGACCTCGCTTTCGCGGGGATGTAGGAAAGAGACGAATTCATGGCTATTGAACTCAAGGTGCCGTCGTTTGGAGAGTCGATCACCGAGGTCGTCATCGGCGAATGGCTGGTCGCGGTCGGCGACGAGGTTGCCGAAGACGATC
>JANTFM010000323.1 GCA_024763475.1 Acidobacteriota bacterium
GGCTTTGTGAGTGGTCACGATCACCTCATCGCGTCGGATTGGATGTCCTACGGCGTTCAGTTGTACGACGCTCGCTCGAGAGAGGAGTACCACGACCTGATCCGGGACTACGCCGAGCAGAATCCCGACGATGCGGTGATCAAGGGAATCGGTTGGAATCCAGCCATATATGGTGGCATGCCCACGTTCGAGGAGCTGGACATTCTCGTGCCGGATCGTCCTGCAATCCTGCTCGAGTTCACGATCCACGACGCATGGCTGAACAGCAGAGCCCTCGAGATCGGTGGCATCACGAGCGACACACCAGACCCCCTCCCCGGCGTCACGTACTGGAACCGGGATAGCGACGGCAACCCAACCGGTACTGGGATCGAATTCGCCTGGATGCCAACCTATGTCGCCACGGGCGCCTGGGACCCGGCAGCGATGATCCCTTCAAGTATCGAGCGCAACTTTTCAGCTGCCGCCGCGTCCGGGCTCACAACGTTCCTCAACCCAGGGCTCGTAACCCCCAACGTCAACACGCCGGAAGGCATGTTCGAGGATCTCGCCGTAACGATGCGGCTTCTGGAAGGTATGGCAGACGTTGGCAAGCTCGATCTCCGTACCTTTGTTCAGCCGCTGTACAAGAACCCCGAGGCCAACCCTCTCGAATTCGTCGAGCGCTCGTTGGAATTGTCCCGCCGCTTCGATTCCGACCAGCTGCGGTGTTTTGGCATCAAGATCCATCCGGAAGGTAACTGGACCAGCCGAACGTCCCTCATGCTCGAGCCATATGAGGGCACAACAACGGCCGGAGCAGCAGGAGTGAAAGCAGATCGGCTGGAGCAGGTCATTGTCGCTGCGAACGACAAGGAGCTCGACGTAGTCGTCCATTCTGATGGGAGCGCGACGATTCGAGCGACTATCGACGCGATCGCAGCCTCCATCAAGCGAGGGAATACCAGTAGCAGGAACGCGCTTCACCACCTCTTCTGGACTCATCCAGGCGATCTCGATCGCATTCTCGAGATGAACATCGCAGTGAATGTCACGCCCCTGTTCTCTACGGACTGGACCGGCCAGGATCTCCTTGCCCGCCAACGACTCGGAGAAGCACGAACGGCCGAGCAGTTCGCGGCCTATCCGAAGATCGTCGCCAACGGCAATCGAGTCAGTCTCTCCGCCGATGTCCCGAGTTCTCCCCTCGAGCATGTCTCGCCTCTGTTCAACATGCAGACTGCCATGACGCTCAGGGATCCCTCGAATGCTGACTCAGTTGCGTTCCCACCGGGCCGATCTGGGATAGCGCTCGATGCGGCCATTCGAGCAGTGACGATCGATGCTGCTTGGCAGATTCGTATGGAGGATCGGATCGGCTCGATCGAACCAGGGAAATACGCAGACCTCGTCATACTTGACGACAATCTCTTTGACGTCGATCCCTCAGCGATCGCGGACGTGGCGGTGTACGAGACGATCATGGGTGGGCGTACGACTTACTCCGGCAGGTAGACGGCTCTTCCGACCGGCAGAGCCATGCGCGCCGACCTGATCGGACGCCTGTGGTCGGTGCCGCGCGGGACCGTCGTGTCATCAACCAGATACTTCAAGACGGCCAGGTCGTTCCTGATCCGCCGAGTGCCATACGCAGGCCCGCGTACCAGCCACCGTGATCGCGCTCAATCGCAGGACTGTAGGTGGGTTGCCGCGTTCGCAACGTCGGGGCCCGAGGTTCACATCCCGTCACCTCCACCATGGATTGGCCCTTGCCACGCGAGGGCTGATCGCTGCTTCTGGGTCGGTCGCTCCACGCGTCCAGTCGTCGGACCGTGGGTGTTGCGTCCGCAATCTCGCATTGCGGATGGGTGGACAAGATGTCTGCTATCATGGACATTATGTCTACTAATCGTGAAGGAACGGTGGCGATGAGAACCTCCGACGCTGTGATCGCAGTACAGCATCTGCGCAAATCGTTCGGCTCCGTCGAGGCGGTCAAGGATGTGAGTTTCGAGGTTGGGCCCGGGCAGGTGCTTGGACTTCTTGGCCCGAACGGCGCAGGCAAGACCACCACGATCAACATGGTCAGCACACTGCTGAAGATCGATGGCGGTGAGGCGACGGTCGGCGGTTTTGACGTTCGGACTCAGCCGGAGGTGGTCCGCCAGTTGATCGGGGTCGCGGGTCAGTCGGCTGCGGTCGATGAAAAGCTGACCGCCCGCGAGAATCTGGAACTGTTCGGTCGCCTGTACAAGATCCCACGCGGCAAGCGCAGCGCACGAATCGAGGAGTTGATCAAGCAACTCGATTTGGGAGCATTCGCCGACCGGCCTGCGAGTACGTACTCGGGGGGCGAACGGCGAAGACTCGATGTCGTCGCCGCTCTCGTTGCTGATCCACCCGCCGTGTTCCTCGACGAACCAACCACCGGTCTCGACCCGAGGAGTCGTAGCGAGCTGTGGGGCACGGTCCGGTCGCTCGCCTCGAACGGCGTCGCGATCGTGCTGTCGACCCAATACCTCGAAGAGGCAGACCGGCTCGCCGACGAGATCCTCGTGATCGACCGGGGGGAGATCGTCGCCCAAGGCACTCCGGAAACACTCAAACAAGACCTCGAGCGAGACGTGCTGGAAATACAAGTCGGGGACAGGAACGGATTTGAGAGGGCTCGGGAACTGCTGGGGCCGGATGCGAATCCGGCTACCGATGCAGAGACTCTGCGCATCGACATACCGGTCCACGGTGGGGCCGATCGGTCGCTCGCTCTGCTTCGGCAACTCCAGGACGGTGGCGTTTCCATCTCGAATTTCCAACTTCGACAGCCAACACTTGACGACGTGTTCCTCGCCCTCACCGGTCCAAGCAGCATGGAAGCCGAGGAGATCACAACATGACGACCAGAAACACATACGACGGCACACGGGCGGTCGTGATCGATCCAAGCGTCGCTCTTCGGCTCCGTAGAGCTGGCCACGACACCGGGACGGTGCTGTGGCGCGACATGATCCGCACGACGCGCCAACCAGAGATGCTCGTCTTCGCAGTCGTGATGGGTGTGTTCTTTCTCGTCCTGTTCAACTATGTATTCGGAGGGGCGATCGGTGCCGGTACGGGGTACGACTATCTCCAGTACCTGTTGCCGGGAGTGCTTGTGATCACTGCCCTGCAAGGGGCACAGCAAACCAGCATGGGGTTGGCCGCCGACTTCAGCGAAGGGGTCAACGATCGATTCCGCTCGCTCCCGATGAACCAGTCGGCCGTGATCGCAGGACGCACGATCGCCGACGCTCTGCGCAACATCGCCGGACTGATCCTCGTGGCGGTGATCGGGATGCTCATGGGCTTCCGATTCGCGTCGTTCGGTGGGGCAGTGGCCGCTATCGCTCTCGCCACGGGAATCGGCTACGGATTCTCCTGGCTCGGAGCGGCGATCGCGGCGAAGGTGCGGCAGTCCGACATGGTCGGCATGCTGTCGATGTTCTGGCTGTTTCCGCTCATGCTTGCCAGCACCGCGTTTGCGCCGGTCGAGTCGATGCCGGGCTGGCTGCAGCCGTTCGCCACGTATCAACCGATATCGGTGGCGTCCGACGCCGTCCGCGGACTGGTGAACGGCATGCCTGTGGGCGACACGATCACGTTGACGCTCGCATGGATCGCTGTTCTCCTTTTCGTGTTCGTTCCGATGTCGGTCCATCTCTATCGAAAGGTCGACTAGTGGGCACCACCACGTCGGCGGTCCATCCGGACGATTCGGCACCGACGATCGACGACCGCATCGTCCACGCGACCCTCGCTCTGATCAGCGAACGCGGGTTGGGTGGCGTGACGATGTCGTTGGTCGCCGACACCGCACGTGTGGCTCGCCAAACGTTGTACAACCACTACGCGGACATCGACGCCATCGTTGCCACGGCGATCGACCGACACAACCGGGAAGGCATCGATCAGCTGAACGCTGCGCTGCAGGTGGCAGAGACCCCAACCGACAAGATCGAGCAGATGGTTCGCCACTTCGTGGTGGTCGGCGCACACGCTCAGCACGCGATCGATTTCGGGGGTGGACTCTCGCCGGATGTGCGAGCCACGCTCGACGCATACGGCGCAGCGGTCGAGGGGCACATCCGCAGCATCCTCGACGATGGGCAAGCCATCGGCGAGTTCAGATCTGACCTCGTGCCCGAGGTCGACACGGCTCTCATCCGGGCGCTCCTCGACGGCATCTCCGAGGTCGCCGGGCGTACGCCCGATCAAGCAGCTCAAATTGCAGGTATTGGGGCACGCACAGTTCTCGCTGCTTTGCGCTGAGCGAGGTGAGCGGGTCCGTCTCCGGGAGCCTCGGATGGCGGCTCGTGTGCCGGAGAGTTGTACGCTCCGGCGATGCGTGGAACCTGGTTGATCCTGTTCGCCTCCATTTTGTGGGGCACGACCGGTACCGCTCAGGCGCTCGGCCCGGCCGACGCCAGTCCGCTTGCAGTCGGCTCCCTACGGCTCCTGCTCGGCGCCGCGGTGCTTGTGGTTGTCGCCGTGTTGCGCACAAGTGACACCGGCTGGCGCTGGGTCGTCCGTCCGGTCACGCTCTTCGCAGCGATCGGGGTGGCGGCCTTTCAGCTGTTCTTCTTCTCCGCTGTGTC
>JANTFM010000324.1 GCA_024763475.1 Acidobacteriota bacterium
CTCACGGGTCACGCGCAACCCGACACGAAGCGGGCCGAGCTCATCGACGCTCACGGTAGCCGACGAGGGCGCCTGGGCCACGGGAGGATCTCCCGCGGTCGCCTGCTGGTGATAGATGGATGCGAGTTCGTTGAAGCGGTAGCTCGAGGCCCCGTCGACCATTTCCTGGCCGCGCACCTTGTCGTAGTAGCTCACGACCGAACCGTTCGCAGACGAAATCTCGATCAGATAGAAGTCGTTTTCCAGCGTTGTCCCGCTCACCGAGAGCAAGCCATGGGGCTCGACCTGCGGCTCCCCAGGGCGAATGTCGTAGACCCGATAGCCCATGGATGGGAGTTGCTCGGCCCGAAACAGGATCTCTTCGCTCCCGTCATAGCGCTGGTAAGGGACCTCGTTTCCGCCCGGCCGCGACTCGAGCCGGAAGCTCGAGGCGTAGAGCGCGCTGGGCAGCGTCAGCCGAGCCCACCCATCCCGTTGCCGGCCGAGGGTGTTGACGACTGCGATGGCATCGCCCTGTGCAGGCAGCTGCTCGAGCGCACGCTGGAGCCCCTCTTCGCGCAGACTCTCTGCACTCGTCGCCGCATCCTCCGCAAAGGCGAGGTGCTGCCGGTTGTTCCGCTCAAGCTCCTCTGGAGTGAAGTAACCCGGCCAGCCGCCGGCTCCCGTGTGCTCATCGGACTCGAGCATCTTCCGGTACATCGTCTCGCGAGTGGAGTCCGCACCACCCGCACTATCCATGACCTCGGCGGCCGCCAGCAGGGCCTCGGCGGCGCGCGCATCCCGATGGGCCTGACGGACCATCGTCTGCGTGTGCTGCGCGGCCGCATTCGAGGGAGACCACGCGGCACCGAAGTCTCCGCCGTAGCTCGGGAACGCCTCGCCCCCATGGGTGGCGAGCATGTGATCGAGGAACTCCTCCGCCGTGGCGAGAACGAAGTGCGGCGTGTCGTAGGTCGCATTCCACTGGTCGATGAGATCACGAGCCTTGAAGCCCTGGTAGTGGTTGTCGAACGCCCGCAGCAGAAGCATGTCCTCCCAGGGATAACCCGCCTCCTCCTGCTCGGGCATCTTCTGGCCCATCTTGGTGTACATGTCCGCGAGGGTGTCGAAGAAGGAAAAGCCCCACTGGAAGGCCTCCGCATAGCTGTCGAAGGTGATCCACGAAAGGACCTTGCTGCCATCCGGCCCAACCCACCAGAAGGGACGGTCCCCATGGTCGGGCTCGCTGAGGCGCCCGCCAAAGCCGGTGTTCATTCCCCCGAGGTAGTACTCGACGCCGGAGCGCGCGAGCAGTTCAGGGTAGGCGAAACTCGATCCCGGTACGTCGTCGACGATCAACGTGCGCAGCGGGAAGTCGTAGTGACGGGCGAGGCCCGTGCTGTAGTAGAGCTGCCGGGTGAATTCCTCGTGTCCGGCCTTGCTCGTGTGCAGGTTCGCATACCCGGCAGCCAGCGAGACGCGTCCCGACTTCAGGTAGGCGATCATTCGCTCATGATCCAAGCTCGAGGAACGCTGCCACCACTGGTCGAGCCACCAACCACTCTCGATCATCCAACGGTAGTCCGGATCCGCGTCGAGGTTGTCGAGCACCTGGTCGAGATGGGTCTTGCCAAAGGCGGCGACCTCATCGGGTGGCTCAGTGAAGCCGATGTCCAGGTGGCTGAGCTCCGCGAGATAGATCGTCCGAATCGTGGAGGGAACCCCCGCCGAGGGATTGCCGAAGGCGTCGAGATCGTCGAGGAAGGTGTCTATGCCCTCAGGGCCGTCCGCGAAGATCTCCATGCGGTGCACGAACTCGACGGTACGCGCCAGGTCGAGGTACTCGAGAGTCCAGCCGGAAGGCTCCGCGCCCGCACCGCCACTCCACACGCGGACGCGAACAGCGAGCCCACCGCCGTCCTCGAAGAACGCAAGACGCACCCACCGCTTCTGGTTCGCGGGAAAGACCTGGCTCCCGCTGCTCGCCACCTTCACGAGGACGCCACTCTCGCTACGCCAGACCGAGAGCACACCAGCGCCATCCACCCGCAGCCGAATGCGCCTCTGGATCGGCGCACGCTGCTCGACCTCGAAGTCGAAATGGTAGCCGTCTCCCAGCTCGGCCCGATACTCAAAGGCCACCGAGAACTCAGCGGCCGCGGTGGGATGCAGAGCGTGTCGCGCCCAGTGCAGGGACTGCGACGTCGGAAAAGGACCACGGCCATCCGCGCTGAACGATGTGTCGCCCCCATCCGCAACCTGGCTCCAGGGGGACGGGGTTCCCCAGCCGTTCCCCTGTTCCCAGTTCTCGTCGAGGAGACCCTCGAAGTCATCGCTGTAGAGGCTTCCAGACCCCGGCGAGTAGGCCCAGGCTGCGGGCGCACACAGGAGCAGGGGAAGCAGGCAGCGGAACACTCCGCATATCACTCGTAGAGCAGGAATCTTCATGGACTGGGTGTACCGGGAACCCGGTGAGGAGTCAAGGCTCTCTCCTTCCTATCCCGCGCGTGATCTTCTACTTTCGCCGCCTGCCACTCTGTGGCATTCTCCGCTTCTAATAATCTGGAGGACAGACACATGAAGATGATCGACTCGCTGTTTTGCATGGCCATCCTGCTCTCGCTGGCAGCCTCGGGCTGCGGCGGAGGCTCAAGCGAACCGGCCGCCCCGGCCTACCAGCCGACCAATCCCCAGCACCAGGCCATGTTTCAGCCCCTGCCCAAGGTGATGGCCTCGGAATCGAACCCGATCACGGAGGCGAAGGTCACGCTGGGCCGCATGCTCTACTACGACACACGATTCTCGAAAAATGGAGACATCTCCTGCAACAGCTGCCACCTCCTCGACCAGTTCGGAGACGACGGCAAGCCGACCTCTCCGGGGCACGATGGCCAGCTCGGCGTGCGCAACAGCCCGACGGTCTACAACGCAGCAGCTCAGTTCGCGCAATTCTGGGATGGGCGCGAACCCGACGTCGAGGCCCAGGCCAAGGGCCCAGTGCTCAATCCCGTCGAGATGTCGATGCCGGACGCAACAGCCGTGAACAAGGTCCTCAAGGGCATTCCCGGCTACGCCCCGCTCTTCGCGGCCGCGTTCCCCGACGCCAAGACCCCGGTCAGCTTCGACAACATGGCTCTCGCCATCGGCGCTTTCGAGCGCGGCCTGGTGACCCCGAGCAAGTTCGACTTCTACCTCAAGGGGAATGGCACCAAGCTGAGTGCGGAGGAGCGGGCCGGTGTGACGACCTTCATCGAGGCCGGCTGCTCAACCTGTCACATGGGCCCCCTGCTCGGAGGGAACATGTTCCAGAAGATGGGGCTGATCAAACCCTACGAGACCGCCGACAAGGGCCGGGGCGATCTCACCGGAAACGAGATCGACAACTACTTCTTCAAGGTCCCGATGCTGCGCAACATCGCCGAAACGGGCCCCTACCTCCACGATGGCAGCATCGCTTCCCTCGAGGACACCGTGCGCCTGATGGGCGAGCATCAGCTGGCCAAGCCGCTGACCGACGCTCAGGTCGCCTCGATCATGACCTTCCTCCCGACCCTGACCGGCGAGATTCCCACCGAGTACATCGCCATGCCGGAACTTCCCTAGACTCGGAGCTTCACGTCTAGACCGGCCTGGCCAGAGCTTGGAGCACCTGACTCTTCGAAGGAACGGGGTCTTCCCCGTTCCTTCTCTTTTTCTCGTCTGGAAACCTGCAACAAACACCCGCCTGGTGCATAAGAGAGAGCACCATCAGCTAATCCGCTGCCCGGAGGAAACGGATGACCCAAGCCATCGAGCTCAAGGACGTCAGCAAAAGTTTTGGCCAGAAACGGGCCGTGCAGAGCCTGGACCTCAGCGTGCCCCATGGCGCGCTCTACGGCTTCATCGGCCCGAACGGGGCGGGCAAGACCACCACGATCCGGATGATCATGTCGATCCTTTTTCCGGACCGGGGCGAGATCTCCGTCCTTGGCCGACGCTCCGCGCTCGAGGCCAAGGACCGCATCGGCTACCTGCCCGAGGAGCGAGGCCTCTACAAGAAGATGCGGGCCGGCGCCTTCATCGAGTATGTTGCCCGCCTCAAGGGGATGCCTTCCACGGGGCTCAGAAGACGCGTCCGCGAGTGGCTTGAGCGCATGGGGCTCGGCGATGTCGAGAAGAAGCGCTGCGAGGAACTCTCAAAAGGCATGCAGCAGAAGGTGCAATTCATCGCGACCTTGATTCACGAACCCGAGCTGCTGATCCTGGACGAACCCTTCAGCGGCCTCGACCCCGTCAACACCCGCATTCTCCGGGAGCTCTTCCTCGAGCAACACGATCGCGGTTCCACGATCATCTTCTCGACCCATGTCATGCCCCAGGCCGAACAGATCTGCGATCACATCGTGATGATCGACGAGGGCCGCAAGGTCCTCGATGACTCCCTGGCGTCCATCCGCAGCAGCTTCGACCCCGGCGCGTTGCTCTTCGAACCCCTGGACCCGAAGACAGACGACAGCCTGATCTCAAACATGGAGCCGGTCCAAGGGATCCAGAGAGATGGAACCAAGTGGCGCATTCGCCTCCGGGCGAACGCAGATCCGCACACCGCCATGCGCCAGATCGTCGAACGGGTCCCGACCTCCGC
>JANTFM010000325.1 GCA_024763475.1 Acidobacteriota bacterium
ACCCTTGACCTCCGAGAGATCGATACCCTCGCGGGCGACAGCGCGGGGCGGTTCCGGCCACGGGGAGCGCGCGGACAGATCACCCCGAAGGAAGTTCACCGCCGCGCCGAGGTTCGAGACCGCGTGGACCTCCAGCCCGTCGACCTGGGCCGCTTCGTGGGCGGCCAGTGGGGGGACGAGGATGCCGCTCAGGCCCGCATCCCGGGCGGCAAGCGCGGCAGAAAGCGTGCCGCGAGTCGGACGGATCGTGCCGTCAAGGCCAATCTCTCCGTAGGCCATGACGTGGCTTGCGGCTCGCGCGAGATCGGGACGGGTGAGGGCGGCGATCGCGAGGCAGATCGGCAGGTCGAGTCCGGTGCCCGTCTTGCGGAGCCCGGCCGGCGCAAGGTTGATGATGATTCCCTGCTCGCCATCCCCGGCCCAGAGCTCGTGGGCTTGCAGGGCGACTCGCAGCCGGTCCCGTGCCTCGCGCACCTCGATCTCGGCCTGGCCGAGCACCGCCGAGCGCGGAACGCCCTGGGCGCTCGCGGCCTGGACCTCCACGGCGACACCATCGATGCCGAACAATGCCGCGCCGAAGGCCCGCGCGATCCGGGGGCGTCCGCCCATGCCATTCTCCTTTCCAGAATGGAGGGAGGCTAGCCGGAGAGCGGGGCGGGCGGGGCCGAATGTAGCCACGGCCGTCCCGCTCGTGGGATGCGTGATCGCCAGAAATCGCGCAGAGTCCACCGTGAGACGAAGACAGGCCTCGCCATCGGGAAGCTTCGCTCCACGCTGCGCAGACTCGGAGCGCTACTGGATCGAGATGCGATCGCCGGGGTGGATGATGGCGTTCGGCGCCAAGTTGTTGACAGACCTCAGGTGGTTGACGCTCACGCCATAGCGGCGGGCGATTTTGTACAACGAATCACCGCGGCGCACGACGTGCACGTCGTCCCTGGCGGCCGCGTGATGCGTGGCGGCGTGATGCTTGGACGCCGTCCTCCGCGCGGGAGAAGCGGGGATCACGAGTCGCTGTCCGGGCCGGAGGATCGAGCGTTTGCTCAGGCCGTTGGCACGCAGGAGCGCCGAGAGGCTCACGTTGTGTTGGCGAGAGATATTCCAGGCGGAGTCTCCGCTCCGAACGACATGGACACCGGCTGAGGAGCCGGAGGTCCTCTTCGAGCTGCGCGTCGCCGCCCTCCGCGTCGACTTCGACCCCGGCTTGCGGACGTAGAGCCGCTGACCCACGTTGATTCGCGTCGAGCGACCCAGGCCATTCCAGGCCTGGAGCTTCTGCACGCTGACGTGCTGGCGGCGCGCGATGCGCCCGAGGGTATCCCCCCGGCGGACGCGGTAGCTACCGTCGCCGGCCACCCTTGCGGGAGACGCTTTGTAGCTGCGACGGGCACCCGGACCCCGCGGGATCTCCAGGACGCGGCCGATGCTGAGCATCGTCCGGCGCCCCATGCTGTTGGCCGACTGGATCGCACGCACGGTCGTGCCGTAGCGGCGAGCGACGCCGGAGAGCGTGTCGCCCCTCTTGACCCGGTGCAGCTGCTTGACGATCCACTCGCTTCTCGGGATCGCAGCCAGCTTCGTGTCGAATCCCGCAGAGCTGCCCACGGGCACCTTGAGCTGGTAGTTCGGGTACTTCGGCGGGGTCTGTCCCCGCCGCAGAGCGGGATTCAGCATCCGCAGCGTCTTGGCCGAGACTCCGGCCGCGCGGGCGACCACCTCGAGATCCGCCTGGGAGGGCACGGTGACCGTCTCGTACTGCAGCGGCGCCTCCTTGACCACGTCGCTGTAGCCGAAGCGTGCGGGATCCTTCGAGATGATCGTGGCGGCGATGATCGCCGGGACGTAGTTCCGCGTCTCGCGCCGGAAGAAATGGCGGCGGCGCAGGGTCCAGAAGTCGTCGGTGCCCGCCTTGCGGATCGAGCGCCGAACGCGGCCCTCGCCGGCGTTGTAGGCGGCCAGGGCGAGATACCAGTCTCCAAACTCCGCGTAGAGATCTCTCAGGTAGGTCGCAGACGCCCGGCAGGACATCTCCGGATCGGCCCGCTCATCCACCCACCAGTCGACGCGCATGCCGTAGCGGCGGCCCGTCGCCGAGATGAACTGGAAGATGCCGCGCGCCCGGGCCCGCGAATAGGCGCTGGTCTTGAAACCGCTCTCGACGTGCGCGAGGTAGATCAGGTCCTTCGGGATACCCTCCTCCGCGAAGATCTCGCGGAAGCGTTCCTCGTACTTGCCCGAGCGCGCGATCGAGCCCTCGATGTACGCCTCGAGCTTCCCGCCCTTGCGGTAGACCTCGAGCCAGGCGAGAACCTGCTCGTTGAGCTCGACCGGCCAGTCCGGGGTGAGATCGCGTGCGGCCTCCTGGACCTCGACGGCATGCTCGAGATCCAGCTGGGGCTCCGGCCCCACGAGCAGCGCAGCTTCCTCATCGAGTTCCCCCGGGGCACTCTCGCCGAAGCGTTCGACCAGGCTGAGGCTGCCCGCGAGCAGCAGCTCACGCTCCGCCTCGACTTCGCCCAGGCGCTCGGCAACCTCTCCGTCGATCCGCGCATGGGGCGTCAGGCGGGCGACCGCTCGCTCCCAGGTCTCGGCCGCATCATCCGTGAGCCCGAGACGGCCCTGTTCGCGCGCCAGGAAAACGAGGGACGAGACCTCCTCGAGGAGCACATCCCGGTCCGCCAGGCTCAGCCGGGGAATGAGTTCGGCAGAGGGCGTTGATTCCGGGCTGTTCACCGGTCCGGAGACACTTGCGCAGCCCGCAAGAAGCAGCAGCAACGCAACAACCAGGACAGATTTGGACAGGAAGAAACGGATGTGGGAGAGCGACAATCTCAGCGGGCGCAAGGGATTCACTCCAACAATTCGCAGGGAACAGTCCCCGGACAGGATTGAATATAGGCGACGGATTCCCGCATCGTCAACGATAGGGACGGAAAGCGGCGGCCTTGTATTGACCGCTCCGGCCTGTGGCGCGTACTCTGGGGCGCTGCACAAACATCCTACGGACGGAGGAAGCGCATTCATGAGCAGGAATTACGGCAATAAGAAGGCCCGGCCCGGGGGAGATCTCTCCCTCAGCGACAAGGACAAGGCCCTGACCATGGCGCTCGGGCAGATCGAGAAACAATTCGGCTCCGGCGCGATCATGCGTCTCGGCTCCGATCGCAAGCTCGATATCCCGGCGATCTCCACGGGATCGCTTTCGCTGGATTGGGCGCTTGGTGTCGGCGGCCTGCCCCGGGGGCGCGTCGTCGAGATCTACGGCCCGGAGTCTTCCGGAAAGACAACCCTCGCCCTGCACGTGATCGCCAATGCCCAGAAGACCAACGGCCGGGCGGCCTTCGTTGACGCGGAGCACGCGCTCGACCCGATCTACGCCGCCAAGCTCGGCGTCGACGTCGACAATTTGCTCGTCTCCCAGCCTGACAGCGGAGAGCAGGCGCTCGAGATCGCCGAGGTGCTGGTGCGCTCCGGTGCGCTCGACGTGCTCGTGATCGACTCGGTTGCCGCCTTGGTGCCGCGCGCGGAACTCGAAGGCGAGATGGGCGACTCCCACGTCGGCCTCCAGGCCCGCCTGATGAGCCAGGCACTGCGGAAGCTCACCGGCATCGTGGCCAGGAGCCGCACCTGCCTGATCTTCATCAACCAGCTGCGCGAGAAGATCGGCGTGATGTTCGGCAGCCCGGAGACCACCTCCGGAGGCCGGGCGCTGAAGTTCTACGCCAGTCAGCGCCTCGACATCCGGCGCATCGGCGCGCTCAAGGACGGCGACGTGGTCGTCGGCAACCGCACCAAGGTGAAGGTCGTCAAGAACAAGGTCGCCCCACCCTTCCGCCAGGTGGAGTTCGACATCGTCTACAACGTCGGAATTTCCCGTGAGGGAGACTTGATCGACCTCGGCATCGCCCACAATCTCGTGCAGAAGTCCGGCTCCTGGCTGAGTTGCGGCGAGGTGCGCCTCGGACAGGGGCGCGAGAACGCCCGCACCTTCCTCCGGGAGAATCCCGACATCGCCAGCGATCTCGAGGGCAAGCTTCGCGAGATTCTCGGCCTCAGCGTGACGAAGGGCCCGAACGAAGCGGCCGCTGATGACGAAAAAGCGACCGGCGGCAAGGACCTGCCGCTGCCTCCGTCAGAAGGTGGAAGGGGCCGCAGGCCGGGCGCAAGAACCTAGAAACACGCCTTTCAAGCCGAAGGGAGAGGGCGTGCTGCGGCGCGCTCTTTCTTCTTTCGGGCAAGAATACGCCAGACGCGATGAACTTTTTTTCGTCTCATTCGTTACTCCTCACGGAAGGACAGTGCCTTCCCCGTGTCTCGCTCTGTTGTCTGGGAGAAGAGTAAGTCGATGAAAACCAGGGTCCTGCTGCTCGTCCTGCTGCTGGCGCTGACCCTCGCCGATCGAGCGATGTTCCTCTATCAGGAATGGAACACGTCGGATTTCGGCATCCGCGCCGACCTCTACCTCAACAGCCTGATCATCACCGAGCTTCCCGAGACGGACCCCCAGGGAAACCCTTACCCCTTCCACCAGATTGATGTGCGCCTCGAGGATCGTCTCCTGGCCATCTACAACGAGCGCGGCGAAGGCGGA
>JANTFM010000326.1 GCA_024763475.1 Acidobacteriota bacterium
GCTCTGCGGACGAAGGAGAAAGAGGTAGAGCGGGTTCGTATCCTCGGAGACGCACCGGACGAGGTCGATTGTGAAGCGCCGCTCGAGCTTGGACTGCCAGTATTCCAGGGGAAAGACCGCCAGGTGCAGCAGCGCGCCCCAGGCGAGACCCGAAACATCAGCCCGCCCCGAGATCGCGAGCACGCCACCGTAGCGGGAGACGCGCTGCAACTCGTCGAGGGTCGCATCGATGCGTGAGGGCGGTAGGTGCTCGAGCACGTCCGAGGAGAAGAAGGCGTCGACACAATCATCCTCGAGGGGCATCTCCCAGGCGGGCGCGAGGACGAGACGGTCGAGAAAGGACGCGCGAGGCGTGCCGCTCAACCCGTCGGCGATATCGAGGCCCCGCACCGTCATGCCGTCCTGTTGCGCGGCCTCGAGCACTTCTCCCCCGCCGCATCCCACGTCAAGCAGGCTCTGCAGCCCGGCGTTGAGGAAGTAGTTGCGGACCATCGGGTAGATCTGGATCCCGGGCGAGTTGTGGCCGCAAGCGCGGCCGCTCGCCCAGAAGACCTGGTACTTGCGGATCTCCGCGTCGATCGCCTGGGACACCCCGCGTTCCGCAAGCGCGTCATAGAGCGCCTGGCCGAAGGCGAGCCAGCGCTGGTGATGGCGCGGCATCAGGGGAGATGCGGGATCCAGATCGAACGCCGCACGCGCGATCAGGCCCGGCAAGAGGTCGGAGGCGACCCGCGGACCCCTGCGGACGGCGGCGACGAGGTCTTGCTCAAGCCGAGCGCGCTCTGCAAGAGGGTGCCAAGCCTCGGCACAAACCTGGAGCACGGCGCGGCCCTGCCCCGGCCACCAGGCAGGCCCTCCCCGGGTGACGAGCAGATCCCGTCGCCGGGCCGCCAGCGACGCCCCGGCCAGGATGGCGCGACCATGCTCCGGCGCCGGTCCCACCCAGAGGATCGGCCCTTCGCCAAGGGACAGCGCCGTCAGCAGCAGCCTTTCGCGCTCTCCCCGGCCACCCGAGCCCCCTCTCGACGTCGGCCCATGTCCGAGCGCGCTCGCGAGCCACGCCAACGCCTCCTCGAGGACGAGAATCGAGGGGAGCGCCTCCTCGGAGTCCGGCAAAGCCTCCGGTGCTCCCACGACCGCCAGACGGGCCCGCGCCGCCGCGGGGCTCCGGGGAAGCGCCAGGTCGGGCAGGAAAGCAAGTGTCGCCAAGGACGCGGTCGCCTCCCCCGCTGCCAGGATCAGCGCCCGGGAATGGAGCGCCTCGAGGGTGGCCTTCGTGATCCCACGCGGCAGCTCGGCAAACGCCACGACGGGAGCCTCCGTCTCGACGCCGCGAAGGCACGAGAGCCCCGGGGACCGCACCAGACGCGGGAGCAGGGCCTCGAGGCGATCGAGCAGGCGCTCGCTGCCGCCGGCTTCGGTCATCAAGGAGCCAGCACGACGCGCTTCTGCAGTTCGCCCCGATGGGCCGCCTCGAAGACCGTGTTGATCTCGGCCAGCGGGCGCCGTTCCACGTAGGGTGAGAGCTTGATGCGGCCGTCGGCGACCCACTCCAGCACTTCCGGATAGAGCGCCGGGTCACAACCCCAGTTGCCGAAGGCCGTCGCGTCGAAGGCCATCAGGTTGCTCAGGCGAAGCTCCAGCTTCGCCATCGTGAACCCCACCACGGCGAGGGTTGCCCCGAAGCTGAGCAGCGCATATGCGGTCTCCTGGCCGGGCTTCGTCCCCGAGGTCTCGAAGATCTTCCAGAGAAACTTCGGGGCACCGAGTCCCTTCGCCTCCGAGCGCACCGCGCCACGAATGTCCTTGACGGACAGTCCCTTGACGTTGATCGCCGCGGCGGCCCCCGCCATCTTCGCCGTTTCGAGCTTCCCTTCGTCGATGTCGAGAGCCACCACGCAAGCCCCGGTCGCTGCGGCGACCTGGACCGCGTGAATGCCGATGCCCCCGGCACCGATGACGACTGCGAGTTCCCCCGCCGCAAGGCCCGAGCGCTTGACCGCCTGGTAGGGCGTTGTCACGGCATCGGAGACGATGGACAGCTCCCAGAGCTGTGCCTTCTCGAGGACCTTCTCGCCGACAGGACAGACGTAACGCGCGGGAACGGTTACGTGGGAGGCATAGCCGCCATGCCGGTCGTTTCCCGGCATGACCTGCGCCCGGCAGATACGACGCTGGTCAGCCTTGCACAGGGCGCACTCACCGCAGGACAGCACTGCGGGAACGATGACGGGAGTTCCGACAAGCGACGTATCGACGCCCTCGCCGACCTCGCACACGGTCCCGCTGATCTCGTGGCCGAGCACCAACGGCAAGTCGGCGCGCAGCGGCACGCCATGGTAGAGAAATGACAGGTCCGTGTGGCAGACACCACACCCCGCGATCTCCACACAGAGTTCTCCGCTCTGCGGGCTCTGCCACTCCAGGTCGCGCTGCTCGAAAGGCTCGTTGGGAGCCGTCATCAACCATCCCTGGACGCTCTTCCGCTCATTCGTCATCGTCTCGTCCCTCTCTGCGTCTTCCAGGCCGCGTCAATCGCGTCACCTGAGTGCCGCAAGTGCGGCGCCATAGGCTCCCGAAAAAATCGGATCGGGGGCCGTCACAACCACCTTGTTGGTCATCTTGGATAGCTCTTGGAACACACCGGGGAAGTATTCCGCAACCCCCCCGGTCACCACAAGAGGGGCCTCGAGGTCGCCCAGTTCGACGATACGCTCGGCAATTGAGCGCATGCACCCGAGAGCGGCGTCCTCCCGCGAACTCCCCTCCCGCAGACGCTCGAGCAACTCGTTGCTGGAGAACACGGAACAGTAACTGCTGATCACGGAAGGCATCGCCGCCGCAGCGGCGAGTTCCTGCATGCGCGTCGGGTGCACGTCGAGGTGACGAGCGGCAAAGGTGAGAAAGGACCCCACGCCCACCGCGCACTTGCGCACACCCCGCACGTCTTGCCGGAAGCCATCCTCGTTCACAACCACGGCGCGGGGCTCCCTGCCTCCGACATCGATGACAGTCATCGCCTTGCGGAAGTGGTGGAAGGCCCCACGCGCATGGCATCCCGCGCTGGAGACACGCTGTGTGGCATCCCGAACGCACTTGGCCCCGAACCCCGTGGCGTAGACCGCCGCCAGGCCTTCACGAGCCTGGCCCGAATCCTCGAGGGCAAATCCCAGGGCCTCCTCCACGCAGGCCTCGAAGTAACCGCGAGACGGAACGACGGCGCGGCCGAGGATCTTCTCTTCTCGATCCAGCACGACCACCTTGACGCACTCGGTCCCCACGTCGAGACCCGCGACTGCACCCTGCTGCCTATCCGGCATTCGCACCTCCTCTCACCGCCTCCGGGCCCCTCATGCCGGCCCTCCCACGGGACCGGTGGCCTGCTGCTCGGCCTGGCTCTCGATGAAGTCCAGCAGCTGCGTTCGAATCCTGTCGATGGAGAAGAGGCGCATGTCGTGGCTGTCTGCCTCGATGATCAGCGAAGGGAGTCCGGTCTTGCGCCGCATCTGGACCTCGAGGCCATGGCGCACGTTGCTGTACTCGGGACTCGTGCGCCCCTCGTGGTAGATCACCGCGTCCACGCCGAACTCCTCGAACTCCGCCGCGAGGCACGTCTCCTTGAAGGCGTCCGAGCGATTGGGGAAGACGCTGGTGTAGGCCCGCGCCATGCTCTCGACGGGGTTGTCCGGGTCGAGACCCGCGAGAGAGAAGTTCGCGAAGAAACTCGCCGCCACCACGGCGACCTGACGGTCGAGGAAGAGCTTGGCGAGCGGCCGCAGGGCGCACCAGATCGGCGGCCCCTCCCAGTAGAAGCGGAAGCGCTCCCCCGGCACGGCCGCCTTGTGCTCGCCGACGCGCTGCTCGACCTCGGCCTTGAGGATCTGGTAGTACTCCACCGCCTCCGGCGTGCCGCGCATCATGATGATCGGCGCGACATGGATCAGGAGGTCGAAGAAGGTCAGCGGCGAGGGCACGGTCTGGGCGAGAGACAGGATCTCCTCCCAGAGCGCCGAGGCGCGGGCGGAGTTGAGGACGACCTCGGAGAGACGGTCCACATCGATCTTGTGGCCGGTGATCTTTTCGAGTCCACCCAGCATGCGCAGCATCTGTTGCACGGCCGCATCGACCTCGATCCGATCCACCCGGCCCAGGCAGGCCGAAGGATGCAGCCCGAGGACCGGCACCGAGAAACGGCTGCCGTACCACTCGAACCAGCGGACCAGGCTGGGGCCGTTGTTGGTGCTGTAGACGACGACATCGGGCTTCGGCGGACCCTTGATCCCGTAGGCCGAGACCAGGGGGCTGTGCCCCGCGAGCAGGGCGCCGACATCACAGGCCATCCCGGAGTTGACGAACTGCGAGAACCCCTCGGCCATCGAGCGCGGAATGTACTCTCCTGAAAGACGGCTCGCGCCGATCAGGGCCGCATGATTCTCGGGGAAGTACGGCGTCATCCCGAAGGCACGAACGATCTCGACCGGACCCATCCCGGAGCAGCAGGCCACGAGACGATCCGGATCGTCGGCCGCGGCCTGAAGGTCAGCGAAATAGGCACGCACCATGTCCTTGAGCTTGCCCGCCGTCTCGAGGG
>JANTFM010000327.1 GCA_024763475.1 Acidobacteriota bacterium
CCTTCACCAAGAAACCACCCAGGTTTGCATCCTCGATGAAAGTAGCGATGTGAAGGAGGCAGCAAGCCTCCGGACGACACGGACTGGACTGGCAAACTACTTTGGCTCCAGGAAGCGTATGTGAGAGTTCTTGAAGCCGGTGGATCATCCCCCTGGGTGTCTCGACTGTTAGACTCTTTCCAGCATCTCGGGTCGAGGGCGAAGGCCACTTCGCCTTCGGCCTCGCCTGCAGCACCCTCGCGTTCACCGTCAGCCGCGCCGCGTCGTGTCTTCGCAGCCGCCTCAACCTCAGCGGATGGCAACGCCGCGTTCACGGTCGCCCGCGCCGCGTCGTGCCTGCTTGTTGTGCGACGCTTACGCCCGGCGAATGAAACGCTTCTCCAGCGGATCCACCTCGATCCGCTGGCCGGACTCGACATAGAGCGGGACCTGAATCTCGACACCGCCGGCCACCAGCGCCTTCTTGAGCACCTTGCCCGAAGCGGTATTGCCCCGGACGGCAGGCTCCGTGTCAAGAACCTCGACCTCGAGCGTGCGAGCGAGTTCCACCGTCGCGACCTGCCCGGCGAAGTGCAGCGCGCGAACGCTCATGCCGTCCACCAACCAGGGAGCCACCTCGGGGAGCTGACTCAACTCGAGAGAGAACTGCTCGTAGGACTCCTCGTCCATGAAGTGCAAATCCTCACCGTCTGAATAGAGGAACTGCGCCGCCCGGAAGACGAGGTCGGGACTGTCGAAGACGGTGCCCGCCTTGAAGGTCTTCTCGAGCAGCTGCCCGGTCAGCGCATTCCGCAGCTTGGCCCGGACCAGGGTGGCCGAACCGCGTGCCGACGGGGTCTGAAGTGTGTGCTCCACAACGATGAAGGGCGCACCATCGAGGAGGATCCGGACCCCCTTCTTGAAGTCAGCTGTTGTCGGCATGAGTTCCCTCTTCCCTGTCATTCCCGGCCAAGGGTGTCGCGATGTACTTCGCCGTGATCGCCACGGCAGCGAACCCAAGGTAGCCCAGGGCCATCGGCCAGGCGAATCCGGGGCGGATCTCCTCCCGCACGGCAGCGGGCGTAATGGTGTACGAGTGCATCAAACCAACGATCGTGAATCCGGCCGCACCCAGGGACCACAAAGCCGCGTGCCCGAACTTTCGTTCAGCGAGGAAAACGGCGATCGCCGCCAGGAAGGTCGCGGAAAAGAGGAATCCCGCCTTGAGCGTCAACAGGCCTCCGATGTAGGGCATGGTCGTCGCCGCAATCGATGAAACGAGTTCGGGGAGCGAGCCACCGTCCTTGAGGGCGCCCGAGATGCGGGCCCCTCCCGTCGACAACTCGATCAGCAGCCAGCCCCAAGCCGCCAGCCCGGGCAAGAGCCCGAGGACGACCGCGCTGGCGTGTCGCTTTGGAGTGGCCGTGAACGCCTGGGAGGTGATGACGATCGCGATCCAGACAAGGATCGCCATCGCCGCTTCGACCGGGACGATGCGGGCGATCGGCCCGATCAGTCCGAAGACCGCGATCAGGGCGAAGAACACGCCGTTCGCCGCGGAGTACGCCCACCCGGCACCCATCCGCTTCCACCCGGGATGTCCGATATAGATCGTGGTCGGAAAGCAGGAGCCGAAGCAGGCTGCAAGGATCGACCCCACCCCGTTGGTCACGAGACACGGCCGCTCCGGGTAGGAATCCCCTTCGGCCTCGGCGGACTCGATGCACTGCAGCGCGCCGAGCAGGTTGATCAGCCCCATCGGGAGGATGATCGAGAGGCGGCCCCACACCTGGGGACTCGAGAGCGCCGAGGCGAGGTCGGCCAGGGCGGGAATCGGCGGATGCCAGCCCGCTCCGGCGAGCAGGCTCTCGCCACCCAGGTCCACGGCGCCAGCGACCCCCGCCCACTTCAACCCCCAGGCCAGCGCGGTTCCGACAACGACAGCCACGAGCCCGCCGGGCATCGAGAAGGGCCAGCGCACGCGGCTGAGATAAGTCAGGAGGACGATCGCGAGGGGCACCATGGCCACCAACGGCTTGTCGAAGGAGCGGAGGATGAACTCCATGGAAATGAAGCCCACCGCGATCCCGGCCAGGGTCGACAGGAGCGCGGCGCGAGGCGTGACCTTGCGCACCCAGCCCGCGAAGACGCCGCCAAGGGTCTCGACGAGCCCGGAGAGCAAGCACGCGACCAAGCCGACTTGCCAGGCCACCCGGGAGGCCTGCTCGGCGCCGACCGCGGGATCCGCAGCAAGTTCGGCATAGGTGGGCGCCATGACGAAGAGGACGAACGCGAACAGGCTGACCGTATTAATCCCGTAGGGCAGCGCGGTCATCGGCACGCCGCGCTCTCTCGACAGCCGTCGGGCGAGCCAGGCGTAGTACAGGTTGCCAACGATCAGCGAGATCGCCGCTCCCGGAAAGATTCGCCCGAGAACGAACGCGACCGGAAGCCCGCACAGCCCCGTGCAAAGCGCGAGGATGACCAGAAACTGGAGGAGATTGTCGACCATCAGGCCGAAAAAACCGTCCAGATCACCACGGGTCATGGGCGGCCCTGACGCCATCAATGTCACCGGAGTCTCCTGCGCCTGCTCGCGAGTCACCCGCAAGACCGGATGACCAGACGAACGAGCGACCAAAGGGCCGAACGAACGACCAAAGGATCGAACGATCCAAAAGAAGGAACGAACGAAGGATCGGAGGATCGAAGAACCGGGTGATTATCCCTCGACATCACCGAGCTCCGCGAGCCCCTTCTCCCTCGATTTTTTTGGGAATCTCTGGCGCCAGATGCCGGCGATTCCGGCGCAATGTCTTCCCAGCCCGGAGAGCATCTCAAACGAATCGTTCCAATCCCCCTCGAATGTTGGCCTCCGCCTTCCCGGAGCGATAGAATTGCAGCTCCCAACACCAGCCCGTTGTCCGCCACCGTGATGGTTTCGCGGAACTGAGAGCAGCTTCAAGGAACCCATCACCGCAAGGAGATACCCATGAGAATCGGCGTCCCCAAGGAAACCCTGCGCCACGAGCACCGCGTGGGCCTGACGCCCTTTGGTGTGGCCCGCCTCGTTCACAAGGGCCATCAGGTCTTCGTCGAGCGCGACGCGGGCCGCGACTCTCATTTTCGCGATGAGGACTATGTCGAGGCCGGTGCCTCGATCGTCTACCGACCCGAGGAAGCCTACGGCCGGGCGGACATCGTCTGCCGCGTCAGCTCCATCGCCCCGGAAGAGGTCCAGTTCCTGGCCCCGGGCACCACGCTGATCGGCTTCCACCACATGGCGGTGGCGCCGCGGGAAGTTGTCTCGGTCATGATGGAGCGTGAGATCTCGGCCATCGGCTACGAGCTGATCGAAGACAGTGCCGGACGCCGGCCGGTGCTCGCTTCCCAGAGCGAGATCGCCGGACGCATGGCAGTCAGCACGGCCGCCGAGTTGCTGCAGTTTGAGCGTGGCGGCCGGGGCATCATCCTCGGCGGCGTCGCGGGAGTCGCTCCCGCGACCGTGGTCGTTCTTGGCGCCGGCACGGTCGGCCGGAACGCCGCCCGGACGGCGGTGGCCCTCGGCGCACACGTCATCGTGCTCGACTGGGACCCGTCGCGCCTGCGCGAGGTCATGCAGGCCGCGAGCTGTCACCTGGTGACGGCCCTCGCCTCCCGGCGCAACCTGCACCGCTACACGCAGATCGCCGACGTCGTGATCGGTGCCGTCATGATCCCCGGCGGGCGAGCCCCGTTCCTCGTGACCGAAGCGATGGTCGCCGAGATGAAGGAGGGATCGGTGATCCTCGACATCTCGATCGACCAGGGTGGCTGCGTCGAGACGAGTCGCCCGACCACACTGGACAACCCGACCTTCCAGGTCAACGGCGTCACACACTTCTGCGTATCGAACCTGACGACCAACGCGCCGAGAACCGCCTCGCGCTCGTTGGCGATCAGCGCCATTGCGTATGTGAGTGAGATCGCGGGCGAAGGACTCGAAACGGCGTTGAAGACGCATCCCGGCATGGGCCTGGGCGCCTATCTCTACCGGGGGCGGGTGACCAACCAGCCCGCGGCGGACGCCATGGGACTCGACTACACACCGCTTTCCGATCTGCTCGACTAGACCGCTTCGAGAGGGCACAACGGCTGCATCCCCCACGGGAACGGCAGCCAGGAGAGACTCCCATGACCTGGCTCGACCTTTACAAGCGCAAACTACGCTCACCAAAAGACGCCGTGGGCCTGATCGAGAGCGGAAACAAGGTCTACTACGGCGGCAACGCCGCGATCCCGATGGCCTTGGTCCGCGCACTCGCCGAGGACCATGAGGCGCTGCACGACGTCGAACTCACCCACGTGCTGCTCCTCGGCGATGACCCCCTCTCCAAGCCGGAGATGGAAGGTCATTTCCGCCACAACTCGCTCTTCGTCGGTCCTGCGGATCGCGCGGCAGTCAACGAGGGACGCGCCGACTACGTGCCGATCTTCCTGCACCACATCCCCCGCCTCTTCAACGACGGGATCATCAGCCTGGATGTGGCGATGATCATGTGCTCCCCTCCCGACGAGCATGGCTTCATGAGTGTCGGCGTCGAGACGATGGGCACGCTGGCTGCCTG
>JANTFM010000328.1 GCA_024763475.1 Acidobacteriota bacterium
TGCCAATTGCACCACCCGTATCGGCATAGTATTCGTAGCTTGCGACCGTCTCCGGGTCGTCATCCGTGTCGGGGTCACTGATCTCGACACGGATGAGATGGCGCGAGTACCATGCGACATCGTTGTAGACGAAATCGAGGTCGCGGCGCGTTTCGCCTCCCGCGTGGGGTTGAATGAGAGTCGCGCCCTCGATGAGCCAGTTTCGACCAGTTCCACAGGGGCTGTCCTCCCCGTACTCGAACTCGATGCGCGCAAGCTCCGTTCCGCCCGACACCATTCTCATTTGACGAGGACGATACTGATCTCTCACTCCGGAACAAAGTTCATTTTCCTGCGACATATCTTCCCAACTCAGTTCGATACTTGGAGAGCCCGGCCGCGTGATGCGCCGCGGGAGGGCCGTCGCGCTCCGCTTCTGGTTCGCATGGCTGTAGTGATAGCGCACCGTAACGAATCGATGGACTTCGCCGCCCGGCAGCAGGATCTCGAAGGTCTCCGGATCTCCCGCATCGATGTCGGCATCCGGCAGCGAGCGGATCTTGCCCACGGGGCCAGAGAAAGCCTCGCCGGGATGCGGCATGGCATAGTCGAGCTCTTGATCCCCTCGCTTCCAGAGGATGTGCTGCCCGGAACATATTTCTGTTTCCAGCCGTTCGTCGAGCAAATCGAGGGCCCAGCCGACACCCAGGTGGCCGGTCAAGCCGCGCGTTCGGCTGGTTCGGGTCAGGGCAAGACTCTGCCCGTTTCCCTCGGCCACGAGGTCGGTGACGCTCAGGGTGAAACCGCCGTTGGATAGAACGACGCCGAGAGGATGCACGTCAGCGTTGCGCAGGGGACGCTTCGGTGGGTGGGGCTTGCAGTAGCTGGGGGAATTGCCAGTCGTTCCGCCGCCCTTGCAATCACCGGACTTCTTTGGGATGCAGCCCTCTTGGCTCTCTGGGTTTGTCCAGTCCCGGTCGAAGGTTTTCAGGCTCAGGTTGCTGCCCCGGTGAGCCCAAGCGCAGGTGGGATCGCTGGCATGTGTTGGTGAAAAACAACCGATGTAGATCGCGCTGCGCCGGGATTGGGCGTTTTCCCACCCCGGCTGAGGCAGAGCATTCGGTGCGCTGGGCATCCCCAGCTCCTCATCGAAGAAACTCGCGCGCGGGACCGCGTCGCGGGCTCGTCCGTCGGCTGTCGAGGGGTAGTCGGGATAGGCGATCGTGCCCGCCAGGGCGAGAGCCGAGGGAAGGGCAACGCCCGAAAGGGAAAGCTGGCCACCGAGTTGGGAAATCAGCCCGCCCGCCTCTCGACCCAGGGCATGGCGCAGGAGAGGGCTTTCGTCGCGCACGCTGTGGGCGCGCGAGGGAAGCCAGTGCCTCCAAAGACCCTGATCGCCTCGCTCGAGCGTGCTCAAGAGCGGCGTGCGCCATGTCGCCTGGCTCGGATCTCCCAACGAATAGCGCGAGAGATTGGCTCCCAGATCGCTGAGGAAGACCTGGTCGGACTCGAGGCTCCCGTCTCTGTCGTGAGATAGAGCCGCCGCGGGTATGCGCAACCCTCCCGGCAGGAAGCGATAGCGACGGCGTTCAAGCCAGCCATCCGCCTCGTAGCTCTCGACTCGTTGGACGCGCTCCTCGGTATCGAAGAGGATCTCGGCGCTGGCGCCATCGGGAGCGTTGTCGCGCCGGCTGATGACGACTCCCGCCGACTCTTCTGAGGGCGAGAAGTCCCAGATGAAGTCGGTCTCCACGTTGTTGTCAAGCATCCAGGTCAGACGACTCGAGCGATCGTACTCATAGGCCGCAAGGTCGGAATTCCACTCCTCGTTTAGCCCGTCGTAACTCACAATTCGGCCGAGACGATCCCAGCCAAAGGACTCCTCCCGGCCGTCTCCGTGTTCCACTCTCGAAACTTTCCCGACGGCGTTGCGGGTGACGATGGCCTCGGCGTCATCGTTGAGGTGATCGATGATTGACGCGATCCGCCCCGCGTCATCCCGGGTATAGGAGAGGTCGTGAATGCGGGTCCCGTCCTCCCACTCGGAAACATCGCTGATCCGGCCCGTGGCGTCCCAGCCATAGTGTTCTTCGAGGGTCTGGGCGCTGTCTCCGTGCACTCGCCGGGTCAACCACATCGACCAGGGATCGTACTCCAGCGAAGCTAGGGTGACGTCGGCTGTATTGCGGAGTTCCAGCGCGCGGCCCTGCGCATCGCGGGTGACGAGACGCTCCTGGCCTGCATCGTCGATCCATGACGCCAGGCGGCCGGCCCGGTCCCATTCCCAGGACATGGTCTTGACGAGAGGGTTGGGGCCGCCAAGGCCCAATTCCTGGGTTACCGAGTCTGGAAGGCCGTTGCCAGACCAGGCATAGCTCCAGCGGTCGGTCAGCGCTGGGGAACCCGGCTCCTCACGGCTCATCGTCAGGAGATTGCCTTCGGCGTCCCAGGAAAAGCTCTCCTCCACCCCGCCGGGGAGGTGGCGGGCGGTGACACGCCCGGCCGCATCGAACAGCTGCTCGATCAGGCGGCCTCCGGGGGTCTCCTGGCGGGTCATTCGGCCCGCGAGGTCGTACTCGTAGCGCCAGATGCGGGACTCGGGGTCGGTGCGGGAGACCAGGCGGCCCTCGTCGTCGAAGGTGTAGAGCCAGGCGGAGCCCAGAGCGTCGACGCGCCGTGAGAGCAGACCCCGGATGTCATAGTCCCAAGTGGTTCGGTGACCGGCTGCATCCTCGGAGCGACTGAGTTGACCCGCATCGTTGTAGACATAGCTTGAGATCGCGCCATCAGGCGCCGTTGTTTCGGTCACTGCGCCCAGAGCATTGGACGTGAATTGCCAGACCTTGTTCAGGGGATCCGTGATCGACGCGATCTGGCCCTGGGGGCTCCAAGCGTATTCCCAGGCAGACCAGGTCGACTCGCCCGTGCGCCACTCGAGGCGGGCAGAACGACCCGCGTCATCCCAGGTGTAGAGCATCTTGGGGCAGGGCTCGTCCGGAAGGCAGGCAGGGCGCAACGACGCGAGGCGTCCGTTAGGGTGCCAGGTGTAGAAGGTCTCGACTCCTTCCGGGTCGGTTATCGATGTGATGTCGCCGGTGGCGGGATCGCGCGTATAGACCGTGGTGTCAAAGCTCCCGTCGCCGTCAGGATCGTGGGCCTCTTCGGCCAAGAGCCCGGAAGATTCGTAGTGCAACTCGCTGACGGCCCCGCAGGGCGAGACGCTGCCGATCAAGCGCCCATCCGTATCCCAGGAAAAACTCCACTCGGGACGCTCCCCGGAGACCCAGGGGCCCGTGTAGCTGAGCACTCGGTGGCCGGAGTCGTGGGCGAAGCTGTGCTGGGCGCCGAGAGGGCCGGTGATTTCTGTGATGTCGCCGCCCGTGGGATCCCGCTCGATCGTCCAGATGCCGCCCAGGGGAAGCTGCAACTCGGTGCTCATGCCGCGGCTGTCGTGTAAGTAGACCCACAGCTCACCGCCCGCTCCGGTGACTTCCGTGCGTCCGGCCTGGTAGGCATAGCTGGTCGTCACTCCGGATTGGATCACTTCGGTCGCGCGGTCGCTGCTGTCGAAGGTGATCCCGAAAGAAGAGTGGTTTTCCGGATCCCAAACCTCGACGAGCTGATCGCTGATGTTCCAGCCGTAGCTCCAGACCTCGCCTCCAGAGCCTGTGAAGGAGATCAACCGGCCCTGGTCGTCAAAGGCATAGTGGATTTCGCGGCCCGCGGAATCCGCCGCACGCACGATGCGGGTGGAGGGGGTGGACGCCGGAGCACTCTCGCCCCACATCGGCCGGTAGAACTGCACCCAAGCTCCATCCGTGGCCACGACGCGCTCGAGGTAGCCGTCGCGGTATACGTAGTCCACGGCGTTGCCTGCGGGATCCTCCTCGCGGGAAAGCCAATAATTGCTGGCGCCAGGGACCATGGTGTAGCTGCGAAGAAGCCCGCCACTCATCCGGACCTGGTAGCCGCCCTGCCCGTCGGCCTCCATCGGGCCGAAGGGGGAGGGACGGTCGGGGTTTGGCAGGTAGGCGCCAGAGCCCCCCGGATCGAGGATGTAGGGCACGACCCCGGCCTCGTCGGTGAGCATCAGGAAGCCCGTGGGCTGTGGGATCAGCATCGAGGTGGGGCTGAGGATCCAGTTGACACCCAGGTCGCCGAAGATCCTCGGCTCGTCGCCGTAGGGAACGCCGGGCAGGGAGGCCTCGAGCCCCGAATCGAAGACCCTGCCCACGGCCAGGGGCACGCGGGCGGGGAGCGTAAGGTCGCGGGTCTTGAAGCCGAAATAGCCTGAAGAACTCTGGACGTAGCCATGACGCAGGCCCTCGGTGGCGTCTTTCTCCAGGGGATAGAGGGGGAAGACCCCGCCTGGATCGGGCATGGCGGCGGCGGCGTGAGGATCGGGTAGGACGGGCAAGCCCGCACGAACTACCTGTGTCGGGTCAGGGAGTATGCCCCCCCCCCCCGCAAACGCAGCCGGGGCAAGGAACGCGGCAAACACGAGCGAACAAGAAAAAGAGGAACGAACAGGCGCGAGCGATCCGAGACAACTCATGGCACCCCCCTGGTGACGGTCGCGGGACCTGAGGTCCAGCGCAAGCTTGTG
>JANTFM010000329.1 GCA_024763475.1 Acidobacteriota bacterium
GGGGGATAGGCAGCTCGCCAGAGCTTCTTGTGCTCTCGCCAATGCTGAGCCCATCTCGATTCATCCCGCCATCTAGGCCGTCGTAGACGAGCTCGTGTTGAGCTGGACCCCATCTTTCAGACCCCAATGGAGCCTTGCTTAGGTGGTGTCTTCGGAACTGACACGATGAGCAGATGATTGCGTCAAGCGAAGAAAGCTTCGAAGCAAGCCTGCGGGTGGACATCCTCTTGGGCCAAGGCAGGTCGTTAGCTGGAAGCGAGTCTTGCAGGGTTTAGGGGCGATCCTGGCTGCACCGTGTAGACAGCGATCGCATGGGCCGCGGGATATCGCATGGGCCGCCGGATGGGGCCCACACCGGCGAGGGTGATGATGCCGTCCATGCCGCCAGCGTACTTGGCAGCGAAGGCGCGCCCCTTCTCCGTGAGCTGCCATGTGCCGCGGGCGATTGAGCGTGATAACTCGGCGCGCTTGAGGCGGTCGTGAGCCCACCGGATGGCAACGCGGGAGGAGAGCGCACAGCCAGCTTTGGTCTCCTGACAGCGATCATCGGCGCGGTGATCCAGAACCGGACCCCGCGGCCTCTGCGCCTGAGGCTCAGTCAGTCCGCTTTTCAAGTGTTGTCACGCGGGGCGCTTGAGGGAGCTGGAGCAACGATTTTTCCTTGGAAGAAAAACTCTCTTTGGATCAAAAATGAACCCGTCAAGCACCACGGATGATGTGACTCGTCCGCACAAGCCGGCTGACTTTTTGACTCTCGCTGGAGGTAGAACGAAGGTGTCAAGCTCAAGGAATAGTGTGACGCGTCCGCGCAAGCGGGCTGACTTTTTGCCGAAGTCGGTTCTTACTGCAGCGCTCGTTGCCGGGTGTCTTCTTGGCTCGGCGGCGGTGGCCAAGGCTCAAGATCTTACCATCGCTGATTTTCAGGTGGGGGTCACCGTGGACCCCGCTGGTGGCCACAACGTGGCGCTTCACGCGAAGGTGTGCAACACGGGGGTCCTAGACTCCAAGAAGTTCGAGATTGGTTTCTGGTGGCTCGAACAATATCCACCACCCCTGCATTTCATTCCAGATCAAGCGGTGGAGGTGAGCGACGGTGTGAAGGCGGGCAAATGTGTCACCCGCACCGTATGGCAACACGTTTCGGTGAAGATGGCTTTCGAGTTTGCCTATGTGCGGGCTGATTGGGACAACGATGTCTTCGAGACCCATGAGGCCAATAACGCCAAGGCGCTCTGGTACACCGTGCTCTCCAAGAATCCCGATCTGAGTATCGCCGATACCTTCAAGGCGACGGTGAAAGGGTCGACGGTGACCTACCATGTTAAGGTCTGTAACACGGGGAAGAACTTGGCCCTGCCCTTCGATCTCAAGCTCTATTACGATCGCTCTTGGGCGCCTGGCTGTTCTAGCAAGGCAGATGTTACCTGGCGCTTGATCGCGGGGCTGGCCCCAGGCACCTGTGACCAGAAGAGCTTTGTGCGAAACAATGTCGCACACGGAGGATATACAGCTAGGGCCCTGGTGGACGGCCAATGTGAGGTCGACGAGACCAACGAGCTGAATAACACTGTCGACGCGGACTATACAGTGGGGTCCGATAAGACAGATCTCTATATCAAGAAAGCCTATGCCGAATCGGCAGATAAGGATAAGACCTGGTCAGCCGCGACGGTGTGCAACAAGGGCGGCACCACGGTCACGCCTTTTCACGTGGGTTTCTATTACGATCGAACGAGTAAACCTTCCTGCACGGATACGCCCGACTTTACCCTGAGGGTTCCGGGCCTCGCCGGGGGATCGTGCGTTGAACGATCTGACTGGGATCTGCCGCGTCAGGGAAAAAGAGCTCACGTCTATGTCGTGGCTGATTCAGGGTGCGTGATCCCCGAGGTGGACGAGACCAATAACTCTCGCGACTGGATGCAAAACTTTGGCCCCGACCTGGAACTCTATAGCCTTAAGGCTTCAGTGAAGGGAACCACGGCTACCTATACTGTGGAAATACGTCTCCCCGGAACGGAGGTCAAAAAGCCCTTCGATCTCGCCCTTTACTACAATCCCTCCAAGACGCCAGACTGCACGACGCCACCGAGCGATAAGCTCAGTTTTCCTCAGGGGCTGAAGTTTCGGTGGATCACGACCCCCATTGGGCCGGACCTTGTCAGGAACTGGATTTATACCTTCACCCGCAGCGTTCCCTTGGGCGGGCTGCAGACGGTCTGGGCCCGAGTGGACGCCCACTGCGCCGTGCCCGAGTACGATGAGACCAACAACGCCAAGAAGATCACCCACACGGTGGGGAAATCGGATCTCTTCCTTCAGGCCTTCAATGTGGCGCCTGTGGGCAATGGCGGTGTTCTGGCCGATGCCATGGTGTGCAATCGAGGGGCTAGTGTCACCAAGACGTTTTCCCTTGGGCTCTATGCCGATAGGACCACGGCGCCGACCTGCAGTGAGACCCCGGACCAGAGCCTTTCGGTTTCAGGCCTTCCGTCGGGTCAATGTGCCCTCCGCACCTTTATCTGGTCGAGCGCGTTTTCGACGGGCACGCATAAGGCCTGGGCTCTTGCCGACGCCGGCTGCGCCGTGCCCGAGTACAACGAGACAAACAACGCGCAATCCGGCGTCTACACGATGGGCCCGAGCTCTCCAAACCTAGAGCTGAGCAGCCTCGACACCACGGTGAGCGGGAGCACCGTGACCTACGATGTCAAGGTCTGCAACACGGGGAAGACCATCCCCTCGGGCTCACCCTTTGTCTTAGGGCTGGCCTATGACGCGAAGGCGGCGCCTGCCTGCGGTGCGACTTTCGACGACGAGGTGACCGTGAGCGCGGGTCTCGCAGAGGGCGCGTGCATCACGCGCAGCTTCACGCGAAAGAACGTGGCCGCAGGGTCTCGGACGGCTTGGGCAGTCGTCGATGCGGGGTGCACGATGGACGAGCTCGACGAGACAGACAACGCGGCGTCCAGCCTCTATATGGTGGGTTCGGTAGTGAAGCCTGAGCTCTATCTGAACGTGCTGCGTGTGGTGGTGAACGGCGCCGACGTCAACTATGTGATGAAGGTTTGTAACGCTGGGGCCAAGAGCGGAGCGTTCCGCTTGGGACTCTTTTTCGACGCGGTGGCTTCGCCCAAGTGCGTCGACACCCCTGATAGGGAGATCCTCTTTTCGACAGGTCTTGCCCGAGGGGCCTGCGCGAAGAGGATTATTAAGCGCCACGCGGTGCCTTCCGGATCCTACAGGGCGTGGGCCTTTGCCGATGAGGCCTGCGTCATTAATGAGACGAAGGAGGATAACAATCAGAAGTCCGCGGCCTACGAGGTGGTGAAGGTCTTGCCCGACCTCACGATCAGCAACGTGGCGCTTTTCCAGACAGGAAGCACGTTCAACCTGGAGGTCACGGTCTGCAACGAAGGCACGGCGACGGCCACGGCCTCCAGCGTCGGTCTCTACGCCGACAGCAAGAGCGAACCGACCTGCGCTGGAACGCCGGACCTCATCTTGAAACTGAACTCCCTGGCACCCGCTGCTTGTCAGACCGTCAAGGGGCAACTCAAGGCGAGCGGGCCCGGGATCCACGCCGCCTGGGCCATGGCCGATCCCGCCTGCACCTTGACCGAGCTCGACGAGACCAACAACGCAGCGTCGGCGGGCTATGTTATCGGCGGAGCCCAGGGTGACGGGGGGCTGTCCGATGGGAGCTTGGACGCCTCGGGGCTCGATGCCATGGCGCAGGATGCAGCTCTCGGAGATGCGGGCTCGGCAGATGCGGGTTCGGCGGATGCGGGTTCGGCGGATAAGGGGGGAGCTCAGCCTGACCAGGGTCTGGCGTCGGACGCCGCGCAGGTGGGGGATACGAGCGCGTCACCGGCCACCGGGACCGACGATGGTTGTCAGGTCGGGCCAGGTGGTGCTCCGTCATCGCTCTTGGGCGTGCTTCTCCTCATGCTCTTTGGGCTGGGCCTGCGTCGCCGGTCGCGGCCGTAGCGCGCTCGCGATGCCCAAGCACGGATGACTTGAACAGAGCGGTGGACTTAGAGGTCGCCGTGCCTAGCCACTTGGGCCGTCGAGCTTCGAGATCGGCGCTCTGCTGTCTCGTCCACCCAGGAGGCGGTCCTGTGTACTCTGGGGCCTTCCTAGGGGCTTGAGCGCTCGAGGGCGCAGGCGCCGCGGAAGGTTTGAGGTTTTCCCCCGGAGAGGGAACGGTGGGGAAGGTGTTGGCGATAGACAGCGTTCTCGGCAAGAGGCGCTGACGCCTCGTCGGATGGGCGTTCGTAGAAAAGAGCTGGTTTGGGCCATCCAAGCTTCGAGCTCCTATGGACCATTGCTTGCGCCAGGCGGCCCAAAGCGTCACGAACTGTGCTGAGCCACTGAGCCCGGATTTTTCACACAGGACGCTGGCTTCGCTCCCTACCTCGACTACCGGCTTGCAGGCGATGACCTTCTGTTCATGGAGGCCAGCATCCTAGCCCATCGGTGAGGAGCGCCCTCTCAAGTGCGAGGTCCGCGCAGCTGCTTGGCATAGGGCTTCAGCGCTTTGGGGCAAACCAGCTGTAGATTGTCGGCAGGACGAGCAAGG
>JANTFM010000330.1 GCA_024763475.1 Acidobacteriota bacterium
AGCGCATCGAATCCTTTGAGGGTCAGACTCTGGCGTCCGTCGCTCAGTGCGCGCTCGGGCTCCGGGTGGACCTCGACGATCAAGCCGTCTGCACCGGCGGCCAGCGAGGCGAGGGCCAGCGGCGGCACGAACTCCCGGTAGCCTGCGGCGTGGGAGGGGTCAACGATCACCGGCAGGTGGGAGCGTGCCTTGAGCACCGGTACGGCCGAGACGTCGAGGGTGTTGCGGGTTGCCGTCTCGAAGGTGCGGATCCCCCTCTCGCAGAGGATGACGCGGGGGTTGCCGGCGGAGACGATGTACTCCGCAGACATCAGGGTCTCCTCGATCGTGGCCATCAGGCCGCGCTTGAGAAGGACGGGGCGGGGTTGCCGGCCCAGCGCGGAGAGCAGCCGGTAGTTCTGCATGTTCCTCGCTCCGACCTGCAGGATGTCGGCGTACCCTGCGATCAGATCCACGTCTGCGAGCGCGAGAACTTCTGTGACGATCTTGAGCCCAGTTTCCTCCCGGGCTTCCGCGAGATACTCGAGGCCTTCCTCACCGAGGCCCTGGAAGCTGTAGGGGGACGAACGGGGTTTGAAGGCTCCGCCACGCAGAACCCGGGCTCCTCCCCCGGCAACGTGGCGCGCGACCTCGAGCAGGTTCTCGCGGGACTCCACCGAGCAGGGCCCGGCCATGATGACCGCCTGCGGGCCGCCGATCGTCACGTCATCGATCTTGACCTGCGTTGCCTCCGGGATGTGCTCTCGCGAGACGAGCGGGTAGGGCGGCGCGATCGCCCGGACGTCGATCACGCCCGGCATCCTGCGGAGTCGACCCTCGAGAGCGGCTGCGCCCGCACCAATGGCTCCGACCAGGCACTCGTCCGCAGTCTCGCTGACCTGGACGCGGAGCCCTTCTCCTTCGATCAGCTGCACGACCCGCGCCTTCTGACTCAGCGGACACCCCTTCTCGAGCACGGCGATCATGGTCTGTCTCCGCCCCTCAGCGGCTCGAGATTCGCGCCGGATTCCTCGCCGCGATCAAGGGTCTCAACCAGCGCGTGACCCCCGATGGTTCCCTCGAACTGACTGGCCAGGACATCAACCTGGGTGATCTCTCGGATACCGGTCAAGGCATCAACCTGGGTGATCTCTCGGGTACCGGTCAAGGCATCAACCTGGGTGATCTCTCGCGTACCGGCCAAAGCATCAACCTAGGTGATCTCTCGCGTACCGGCCAAAGCATCAACCTGGGTGATCTCTCGGATACCGGTCAAGGCATCAACCTGGGTGGTTTCTCGGGGCGTAGCGATCATGGTCTGTCTCCGCCCCGCAGGCTCTTGAGAAACGCGCGGGGATCCTCGCCGCGTTCGAGGGCCTCGACCAGCGCGCTGCCCACGATGACGCCCTCGACTTGGCCGGCCAATGCATCAACCTGGGTCATTTCGCGGATGCCGAATCCTGCGCATACGGGCAGCGACGAATGGTCTCGCACCCGTGCGAGATACGCGTCGCGTGCGGTTGCCGAGGCGGTCTGGCCGCCTGTGATTCCCGTGACTGTGACCGCGTAAACGAAGCCTTGGCTAGCTTTACAGAGGCGTTGCAAACGTGCGTCCGGTGTGACGGGCGTGACGAGCTGGACCAGTGCGAGGCCTTCGGCGTTCAGCGCGTCCTTCAGGCTCACGCTTTCCTCGAGGGGCAAATCCGGGACGATGAGGCCGGACACTCCCGATCGCCGGGCCGCTGTGGCGAGGCCGGTGAAGCCTGGGGCCAGAAGCGGGTTCAGGTAGCTCATCAGCAGCACCGGTGTCTTCAACCGCTCGCGAAGTCCCGCGAGAGTTTCGAAGATAAACGCAAGATCGACACCCTCCGCGAGGGCCAGCGCGCTCGCCCGCTGGATCGTCACCCCGTCGGCCATCGGGTCGGTGAAGGGGACACCGATCTCGATGACATCCGCGGCCGCCGCGACCGCGATGAGCGTCTCGGCGAAGCGTTCCTTGCTCGGGTAGCCGGCTGTCAGGAAGGCGACGAGGGCCGGGTACCCCTCGCGCATCCCGGCGCGGAGGGCGTGGGCGATGGCTGCGCCGCCGCGGATTTCCTTCATCGGAGGGTCTCCTTCGACTGGGCTGCGCCGCCGCGGATTTCCTTCATCGGAGGGTCTCCTTCGACTGGGCTGCGTCGCTCCGGAGTTCCTTCATCGGAGCTCTCCTGAAGCTGGGAGAGAGCGGGCAGGTCCTTGTCGCCCCGTCCCGAGAGACAGACGAGGATGCGTTGGCCGGGATGGGATCGTGCCCAGCGCTGGGCCCCCACGAGCGCGTGGGCAGATTCGAGCGCGGGGAGAATCCCTTCCATGCGGCAGCACGCGTCGAGCGCTGCGAGGGCATCGTCATCTGAGGCTGTCTCGTAGTGGGCGCGCCCGATCGAGGCGAGGTAGGCGTGCTCCGGGCCGACACCCGGGTAGTCGAGCCCTGCCGAGATCGAATGGGTCTCGATGATTTGGCCGCACGGGTCCTGAAGCAGCTGCGAGTAGCAGCCATGGAGGACGCCGGGCCGTCCCCGCGCGATCGTCGCCGCGTGCTCCCCGAGGCCCGTGCCCCGTCCCCCCGCTTCGATGCCCAGCAGCTTGACCTCGCGGTCCCCGAGGAAGGGGTGGAAGAGGCCGATGGCATTCGAGCCTCCCCCCACGCACGCGATCGCGACATCGGGAAGGTTGCCGGTGGCGCTGAGAAGTTGCTCACGGGCCTCCTTGCCGATGACCGACTGGAACTCCCGGACGAGCCAGGGGTAGGGATGGGGGCCGACTGCGGATCCGAGCAGGTAGTAGCTGCCCTCGGGATCAGAGACCCAGTCCCGCAGGGCCTCGTTGATCGCCGCGCGCAGCGTCTGGTCTCCCGAGTGCACCGCAACGACCGTGGCGCCGAGGCGCTTCATGCGGTCGACATTCGGGGCCTGGCGCGCGATGTCGACAGCTCCCATGTAGATCGTCGCGTCCAGTCCGAGCCGGGCGCAAGCCGCCGCGGTGGCCACGCCGTGCTGGCCGGCTCCGGTCTCCGCGATGATGCGGCGCATGCCGAGCCGGCGGGCGAGCAGACCCTGTCCGAGGGCGTTGTTGATCTTGTGCGCGCCCGTATGGGCCAGGTCCTCGCGCTTGAGCCAGAGTTCCGCACCCCAGAGATCCCCGAGGCGCCGCGCATGGGTCAACGGCGTCGGGCGGGCGACCCAGCTCGAGAGTTCCTCTGCGAGCGCGCTGCGGAAGGCGGGATCCTCGAGAAAGCTGCTGGCCTGGGTTGCGAGGCGCTCAAGGGTGGTGAACAGGGTCTCCGGAACATAGCGGCCACCGAAGGGGCCGAATCGGCCAAGGGCATCTGGCTGCCGGGTTCCAGCTCTTGGGGAGTCCATCATAGGGAGTTCTCCGTGTTGCGTACGGCGCGCAGGAAGCGCCGGATCAGCACTGGGTCTTTCGCGCCCCGCCGCGCCTCCACGCCGCTGCTCACATCCACGGCCCAGGGGCGGACCTGACGGATGGCATCTCCGACGGTGTCGGGTGTCAGGCCACCGGCGAGTACGAGACGGGTTCGCCTTGCGAGTTGCGAAGCCATCGCCCAGTTGGCCTTGTCACCGGATCCGCTTCGCGCGCCTTCGAAGAGGATCGAGGTCTTGCGGGACGGTTGTCTGTCCTTCAGGAGTTCCGCGTCCGTATCGCGATAGACCGGGAGAAAGGGGTAGGGGAAGGCAGGGCGTTTGGTGGCTTCGGCTTGGATCAGCTGCGGTCGCAGCCGTTCGGCGACCTCGGCGACGTGCGAGGGAGACGCGTGCGCGAACACCGCAACGAGATCGACAAAGGCGGGAATGCGGGACGCCAGTTCGATGGCGCGATCCAACGAGATCCTGCGCGGAGACTCCGCGAAGACGAAGCCCACCGCATCTGCTCCGGCATCAATGGCGGCGTCCAGAGCCGCCTCGTCGGTGAGGCCGCAGATCTTGACGCGCACGCGCTTCATGAGGAGATCCTCTCTCGTCCCGCGCGGAGCATGGCGGCGAGCAGGTGCGCCGGGTTGGGGCTGCGGACGAGCGCGCTCCCGACGAGGGCCACGCGGTAGCCGAGGGCTGCCGCGGCTGCGGCGTCTTCTGGCTGCTTCAGGCCGCTCTCCGCCACCCCGGGAAAGGCTGCGGGCAGCCTTGGGGCGAGCCGCGCGAGTCGTGCGGGGTCGACCTCGAGGGTCTCGAGGTCGCGGGTGTTCACGCCGACGAGGATCTGCGGCCGCTGCCGCTCGCGTCCGGCCAGGAGTTTCACCGCACGATCGAGTTCTGCGCCGTCGAAGGCCTCGAGCAGGACGAAGAGCCCCGCTTCGGCGGCCGCGTCGAGCATTTCGGTCAGCAGGGAGCTTCTGGTCGATCGGAGGATCAGCAGCACGCCCCCGGCCCCCGCCGCCCGGGCCTCGAAGATCTGGTAGGGATCGACGAGGAAGTCCTTGCGCATGACGGGCACGGAGCTGATGCGGGCTGCGGCCTCCAGGTGTTGGAGACTCCCCTTGAAATACTCCGGCTCGGTGAGCACGGAGATCGCCGCGGCCCCTGCGCTCG
>JANTFM010000331.1 GCA_024763475.1 Acidobacteriota bacterium
TCGGCTTCGCCTGCGCCAGACTCTATTCTGGACTGGGCGCGCGGCTTCGACCCATCGCACGCGGGCTAGCTCAAGGCAAGAAGAAAGAGGATCTGTCCAACGGGTTTGCATCACCCCCCAAGAAATGGGTTTGTCTCCGGGGCGTGCGTCGGTCTGAGATGAGGGTTGAAAGAGGTCAGAAGACCCGTTTTGCGGGCTTGTCCCGGTACAACGCCAGCATGAAGGAAGAAGCGCGCGGGTCGATGCGGACACGACGGCCAAGGACGCGCGGTGGGAGGGCAGCTTGGGTCAGTTCAGGATGTCGACGTCGAAGGTCGTTTCCTCCTCGGCATCGGGTTCTAGGTCGACGGTGTCGTCGATTAGGCGCCTGGTTGCGTTGGCGATGATGCGTTCTACTGGCTACAGCTTCTCGAAGAAGGTCAAGGTCGTCCAAGACAGATTCCAATTGACCTGCCTTCTCGTGGATACGCTGTGAGCAAACTGGATGTTGGCCTTCGTCTTCGGCAATGCGACTCCCCGAGATGTAATGTGGTAGTAGAGCGCCTCGTATCCGCCATACAGGTCACCGGTAAAAGCCAGAAGCTTTCCGCTGTCGCATATCCCCGAGGGGAGCGTGAAGGCATGTGTCAACGGATTCGACGCTTTCACCAGATAGGTCGAGGCGAACTCCACCCCTGCGACAATCCGCTCCAGGCTCGCATCCAGCAGGTCGACGCCCTGTAGGGCCGCCGTAACACAGGCGTGACCAGCGCCGGCGAAGCCCATCGCCATATGGCCGCCATCACGGCAAAACTCTTGTGACTGCCCCTGAGTAAACGTACGGGTCCCCCACATGGTCGCTATCACGTCTTGGTACTTCGTCCCCGTGTAGTTTTTCTCCACAGACTTATGAGTAAACGCCATAGGATAGGGACCATCTTTGCTCATATAGACGTGTCCTAGGAAGTCGCGCTTGATCAGCTGTACGCCCGTAGTGAAGATCGCCTTGTTGTCCAAGAAGACGCCGAGGGCGATCAGGCCATTGTTGCGAATGGTTCGAAAATTAACCTGGGTGCCCGTTCCAAAGGTAGGCTTGTAAAGCTCCTCGACCAGGGCACAGAACATCAGGCGCAGATTGCTGAGATTGAGCGCCGCTGCTCCCGCGTAGGTGTGCTTGATGATCTCAGCCGCCACGGCAAAGTTGCCAGCAGCCGTGCCCGCAACCAACATGTTGTTGATCCCCGTGCCGAATCCCCGCAGCACCGAGGACCACTCGTTTAACACACGAATCGCGGCGGTCGCGTGTTGCTTCCTCTTGACCGGATCGTCTTCAACGTAAGACTGCAGAGCCTGAGCGTAGGCGAAGCTCGACGATCCCACGAGGTCGTTGCAACCCTCATTAGGATGGGTGTTGTTCGCCCCGCAATCGACCTGTGCCCTCTGGTTCGATGGATAGTTCAGGTTCTTGAACCGATAGTGATTGGCCATGGCAAGGTACGATGAGTACCAAGGCTCCTCTTTGTTCTTCACCTTCTGCTTGATGAAATTCAGCCGGTCTTTGTCCATCAGCACGCCCGGGTGAACGAATCCTGAGCTCGCATCCGCCTGACAACTTCCCGTGAAGGTCGGCTCGACAAGGCTGTGGTCTTCGACCGCGTAGCTCGCCGGAGGGAAGGTGCTCGAACCGGAGTCACTGCCGCTGTCTCCGCCAAGAGTATCCGCGACGCTGATATCACCCACCAGACCGTCGATACCAGCGTCCCCAAAGGAAGCCACATCTCTCCCCTGATCGGAAACGGAAGCCATCTCTCCCCCCTGATCGGAGAAGAAAAGATCTTGCTCCCAAGTGTCTCTCCGCCCGGCCTCCGTTGACGAGCATGATGCCAAGGCGAGACTCAGCGTGATCAGCTTAAGAGAACCTAGCTTCATCATTGACGAAGAGCCTTTCTTTTGCGCAGGCAGTTAGGATCGTCAAGCATGGCGACCTTGCCAGGATTTCCCATGGTTTGGTGGGCGGTGAGATCCGATGCTGGTGTTATGAGAGGATAACACGAATGGGATCGCGTTTGTCAAACCTTAGTTTGTATCCGGGGCTTGCGTCAATCTGCGATGAGGGCTGAGAGGGCTCAGAGAGCCCGTTGTGCGGGCTTGCCCCGGCACCATGCCAGCATGAAGGAAGAAGCGCGCGGATCGCGGCAGACACGACGGCCAAGGCAGCGCGCTGGGCGGGCAGATTGGATCAGACAGCGAACAAGTTCGAGGGGCTCGAGCCGCAGCTCAGTGCGACCATCGGGGCACGGACCCTCTCCTCATATTGGACCTAAGCGATAGGTGAGGCACGTTGAACACGACCCAGGATCTGGAGATCGGGTGTGGGCAGGTGGCGTAGACCCCTTGGGTGAAGAGCTCAGCCCGGGAAAACCCTCGCGACAGCCGCAGCAACGCAGCGACGAAGAAGGGCAGCCCCACGGCCAGCAGCGAGACGCCGGTCAACGACCCCCAGCACCCGCAAATTCGAAGCTGCGCCAGATCTGGCCCATGATCCCCTTGGTGGCGAAGTCGTCCCAGCTGGAGACCTCGGAGCCGGAACCTTGCCGCACGGTCATGGTCAGGGAGGCGCCGTTGGGCGAGCTGGAGCTGGCGCCCGGGAGCAGAGCAACCCAGAGCGCGCGGTACTTGCCTGGATCACCCATGCGGGTGTCGGTGATCTCGAACTCGGACCTGAACTGGTACACGTCCTTGCCACCGAACGATGCCTTGCCGCTGGAGACGATCTTCATCCCCGGCACCTGCCGCTGCATCGCGGTCTGCAGACGCTTCATCACCACCCCGGCCAGCAGATCCCACTTGGCCGCCGGGCCACCCCTGAGATCCACGTGACTGATGGAGACGCTCTCCGAGATCTTCTTACCGCGGTAGAGCTCCACCAGGGCGTAGTAGGGGTTGCGGCGCCCGGCCTTGGCCAGCGACAGGTCGGCCTTGGCCGGGTAGGTGAAGCGGAAGGCCGCCGGGGGCAAGCGCCAGGCTCTCGACTGCCTCAGGTTGACGCTGAGCCGCTTGAGGCCCGGCCCGGCGGGCTCCTCGGTAGATTCCACCGACTTCGATTCTGGTGCAGCTTTCGTGGCAGGCGCTGGGCTGGAGCTCTCTTTCGCCGGGCAGCCCAGCGACAGAGACAAGCCCAACACCGCCAGCAGCGTCATTGTACGAACCATGATCTATTTGTCTCCCACGACCGGTATCAACTCGTCTTTTTGACCAAGCGAAGCCTCGAGGAGCTCGCGGACTGCAGACACGTCCTCCAGACGATTGATCTCCCGGCGGAGGCGCAGCTCATCGGCCACGCCAAAGAGATACCACCGCGCGAACTTGCGCAGCTCGAAGACGGCCCGGCGCTCGTCGTCGATAGCCTCCCGATGGAGACCGAGGTGGCGCAGGTACATCGCGACACGCGTCGCGTCATCCGGCGGCTCAGGGAGGATCCCCGTCCAGAAGGCGGCGAGCTCCGCGAAGATCCACGGGTTGCCCAGCGCCGCCCGGCCGACCATGACGGCGTCCGCCGAGGTCTCCTCAAAGGCCTTCACCATCGAGGCCAAATCGATAATGTCGCCGTTGGCCACCACGGGCACGTCAACGGCCTCCTTGACGCGGCGAATAATCGCCCAGTCGACTTTACCGCGATAACGCTCCTGCCGCGTGCGCCCATGAACCGTGATCATTCGCGCCCCGGCCGCGACGAGGCGCGACGCCAGCTCCGGCGCGTTTAGAGAGCGTCGATCCCAGCCCGCGCGCATCTTCACCGTCACCTCAGCGCGCCCCGAGACCCCCTCGATCGCTGCCGCGACGAGCTCCGCGGCAAGCTCCGGCTCGCGCATCAACGCCGCCCCCGTCCCCCCTGATCGAACGCGCTTGCCCGGACAGCCCATGTTGAGGTCGACGATCGCCGCACCGATCTCTGCGCCCATGGCCGCCGCTCGCGCGATCGTCTTCGGATCGCGGCCAAAGAGCTGAACACCAAAAGCCCGCCCTTGAACACTCGGTCGCAGCTTCTTCTTCGCGCTCTTCACCCCCGCCGCGAGGGCATCCGCCGGCAGCCACTCGGTGATCGTTAGGCCGCAGCCCTGCTCCTCGGCGAGGGTCCGTACGGGGAGGGTCGTCAAAGAAGACATCGGCGCCTGGAGCAGCGGCGGAAAAATCTCGAGCTCCCCGAGCACCAGCGGTCCGGGTCGCGGAACGGAGGCCTCAGGGAGACGAGGAGGCGTCATCGATCGTGGGATGTCTAGAGCCATGAGCTGCGCGCTGTCCTTCGGCCTTGAGCGCTGTCATCGGAAGGTGAATCGTCTCGCTTGCAACAGGGCCTACTCTCGCGGATCCGAGGCCTAAAGAACAGCCTCTTTGCGCGCGATCCTGAGCCGCGGGTCACCGTGATGCGCGAAAAGCACAGCTCTGCTCAAGAGCTCTGCCTCTTGTGCGAAGCCCTGTGACGAGGTCCCGCGCTTGGCGCGTACAACAAAAGAGGTCAACGATGACACAGTATCTCAGCTTGCGCGATCTCCAGCTCCTTCCTTTCCCTGATCAC
>JANTFM010000332.1 GCA_024763475.1 Acidobacteriota bacterium
CGGATTCATCCCAAACGCCGGCGCCCCGTCACCGTTGACGGAGCCGGTGCTGTTGAGGATCAAGCTGGGGTCTACGTGGGTGCGGATGATGTCGAAAATTGGAACACCATCTCCGTCGTCACCGCCTGCCAAAAGGATCCCCGGGTGAACACCACCATCACCCACAGAAACTTCCGCGACCGCCAGGGGAACCAAGAACAAGCAGGCAACAATGAACCAGCTCAAGCATCGACCAGATTTCACTGTTTAGCCCTCCGGTTCCCGCCCTGGCTCGCAGTGGCAAGGAATTCCCGCGCCTCCGGAAGGGAGGAATCTACGCGACTAAGCAGTCGGCGTAACCCTCCCATTTCGCGGCGCACTTTCCGTTTATCGCCAAGCTTCACATAGAGCCGCCACAAGTCGAACAGGCAGATGAAGAGTTCATTGTCCAACCGCAACTTGCGAGCCAATGAGGCTGCGGAAGAAATATGCTGTTGTGCGACTTCATAGTCTCCCAACTCAGCTGCCATTCGGCCCAGAACACGCATGGCATAGCCTGTAACTTGCATGTACCCATTCCGACGTGCGTCATCTCGTGCGCGACGGACAATCGAGAGAGCTGATTCTGTGTGGCCTGTCTTGAAGAAGCAGTATCCTAGATTGACGCGAACACGGCTTGCCTGTTCCACCGCCTTCAACTTATCGTAGATCCCCTTTGCCGTCTCCAACCGAGGCACCGCCTCTTGGAAACGCTCCATCCTGAAATAAAGGAACCCAAGCACATCAAGTCCATAGGCCCTAACCTTCGGATCGGCCTTTTCCAAGAGAGGTTCAACGTAGTCGGCGTAGAGCCGCGCCTGGAAAAAGTCCTCTGACATATTATTCACAGCAACGTAAAGCAGGACCGCTCGAATGCGGTTGGCAACGGAGACTTCGGGCAAATTCAGTACCTGCTTCGCGGCATTGAGACTGAGCTGAAACCGTCGAAGACGGCGCTGGCAATCTGACTCCAGAATCAGCGCCCTAGCGAGTAGTTCCCGGTCTGCTTCCTCTTCCAGTACCAATCTGTCTCGAGCGGCTTGGAGCAGACTCAGTGCCTTGTGGTAATCCCCGATCTCAAGTTGCCGCTGCCCCTCGCACACCAATTCATCGGCGGACTTCCCGGTCAGGTCGACGTCGGTGCGGGATTGGGCCTCCGCGATGACTTCCTCTATATACCCGAGGGAGGTCCCGAGTATGCCGAAGACGCTGCGGGCCGTATCGAGGCGGAGCATGGCGCGGCCGTTCTCGACGCGATTGAGGGTCGCTTCACTGACGTCGACACCGGCATCCGACAGCCGCGTCGAGAGCTCCTGAAGTGTCAGTCCGTGGGCCACACGAAGCGAACGAAGCCTCTCCCCCACGGCTCGGTGGACACCGTCCTTCACGGCTCCTCCCAAAGCACCGCGCCAACAGGCCTCCCACCTCCTGACTCCTCTGCGACCTACTTGCCCAGTAAAAGATAAGTTGGGAGGAAAATCGATGCTATCGAATCGAGTCAGTTCCTGTCAATGGGAACGCGAACGCTCACCTTGCAGCGGCCTTTCGCAGCGCCAAGTCACGGGAACCGGAGCCCTTACATTCCTGTACGGCATATCTCCGTGCGCCACGCGTCCGCATGTCGGCCCCATCGAGCCTGCGCCCCAGGGATCTGGCTCGACAGCCAGCGTCAAGGGCCGCGTTTGTCGCACTCGTTGCCAGGAGTGCGCCTGCCCCCGCGATCACAGCCCGCGAGAGCCGTACGAATCCACTCCTCCAGGGTATGGGAACCGTCTCGGAGTCGTTCGCCCGCCATCCGGACACGATCCGCCGCCTCCCTCCGGGTCATCCCGAGGTTCCTCAGCGCTGAAAGAGCGTCCGCTTCCTCCCCTTCCGATTCCACGGCCGTGGAATCCGACATCTCCGCCGCGGTGGACTCCTCGCCTTGCTCACGCGAAGACCCCACGTTTTCCACGGCCGTGGACTCGATCCGAAACACCGGAAGCGCGTCTGCCGCCAGCGCCTCCCTTCTCAGTCCCCCACTCGTCAGGTCGTCAGTCAGGCCGTCACCCTGCGACCGCCACTCGAGCTCGCCCGGCTGGCCGCTGACGGCGAGCAAGCCCGCATGGATCAAAGCATGACAGGTGCTGCACACCGCCACGAGGTTTTGCGCTGCCGTCGCGCCACCCTCGGAGCGATAGACGATGTGGTGGACGTGGTCCGCGGCATTCGGGCAGTGAGGATTGCCACAGAGGGCGCCGTCGCGAAGCAGCATTCTCCGCCGCAGAGATGACGACGTTGGATTGTCGATCTCGCCGGAACCGGTAAACCCGGCACCGGCATGGCTGGCAGCTCCCGCGCCCGTGCTCCCACGGCCTCCACCGTCACCGCAGGCGCCACCATCACCACCGTCACCACAGCCACCACCATCACCACTGTCGCCGGCCGATGCCGCGCTACTGCCGTGCCCCTTCTCCCCGGAAACGACCTCGACGTCCGCCTCCCCGGCGACTCGCTCGATCTCCTCCCGGTCGACCTCCACCAGGCCTTCGGCGGTGTGCACCCCGGCCCGCCCGCACTGCGGGCACGCCTGGTAGATCAGCGCGTACCTCGCCGGATCACGGGTGTCGCCTCCGTCCCTACCCTCCGATTCCGCCGCGAGGAGTTGCTCACTGAGATACACCACCGCTTCCTCCAAGCTGACATCCTCCCGGCCGAGCTTCTCCGCCGCCCGCTTGCCGTAGATCTTGAGCACCTTGCGGAACTTCTCGTGCTCAGAAGCGGTCAAGCGCAGGGTGATCTTCCGCGTCAATGCCGGGAGGCCGTAGCCACCCTTCCTCGGAGCATTTCGTTCTCTGTACTTCGCGTCCTGAGTCTCCGCCCATAGACGCTCCGCGGTGTGCCCCGCGGCGAACTCGAGCCACTGCTCCTCTGTGTCCGAAGAGGCTACCTCGGTGATCGCCCGCAGTGCGGTCCAGCAGATGCGCCCCGCCGAGAACGCCTCGAGGCAGCGGGGCAAGTCATCCAGGGCCACCGCGACCCTGACCATCGCGTAGGTCTCCGACTTGCGGAAGCCGAAGGTCTTGTCCGCGTAGGTGATCAGCGTGGAAAACCCCAGTTTCTCGTACTCTCCGCTCTCCTTGAAGATCCGCAGCGCCTGTGCCAGGGCCAGACGGCCCCGGTTGCCGACCCGGTGGGCCTCGAGGGCATGACGATGCAACTCGGCGGCTGTCATCGTCGTCGATGACGCACCGCGACCCCGGCGCGGCGACGTGAACGCGATGGTGCTCATGAGATTCCTCCCCCGGTCGTACGACCCGTGGACGTGGCACAAGCCCCACGGTCAGGACTCCCGATCCAACTCATCTACCGAGAACGCCTTCCCTAATACAGATATTCTACCATACCGCGCCTATCACGCCCACCTTTGAAAAACTCTTCGGACCGTTTTCTTGCAGAAGCGAGAACGCTCTCGCCGGCACGGCTTCACGCACGCATCAATGCCAGACCGCGGCACTTCCCTTCCCAGGCCCCGCCCCACCCTCCGCCACCATCCTCTTCGCCGCGACGAATTCCCTGACCGGCAAGAATGTCGGATCGAGCCGCGGGAGGAGTCCCTGCAGTGTCCTCTCGTGCCGGCGGCGAGCCTTGTCATGCCCGGTGGCGAGTTCGACCCGCCACAGGCGGTAGGTGGCCAGGAAGAGTTCCGCGTCCCGTGAGAACCTCCGGGCCAGACTCGCGCACGCCTTCAACCGTTCCCTCGCCTCGTCGTAGAGGCCCAACTCGAACTCGATCTGGCCGAGGTACGCAAGAGCCAAGGTCGCAAATTCGGCGTGCCCGCCCTCTCGAGCGAATACGCGATAGGCCCCCTCCAGCATCGAGCGCGCTCTTGTCGGGTAGCCGATCTTGAAGTAGGCGAATGCCAGTACCGAGGACACGTGTAGCGCGCTCATCTCATCCCCCACCAGCCTGTGCAGCCTTACCGATTTCTCCTGGTGAGGAATCGCCTCTTCGAAGCGATCCTGATCGAAGAGCACGAAGCCGATGACTCCGTATCCATACGCCTGGAGCTTCCTCGACCCCTCGTGCAGCCTCTTCGCCGCGTGCTCGGCATAGACGCGAGCCCGGTAGAACCGCTCCATGCGGCCCCATACGGTCGCGTGCACCAGCACGCCCCCGAGGCGGTTGTCCGGGCAGAGATGGGGCAGGTCCAGAAGGCGCCCCGGGGGCCCGAGTGCTAGACGAAACTGCCGCAGACGCCGGTGGCAATCGGCCAGATCGATCATCACCCTGGCCATGCGATTGATGGTGCCGATCAGCCGGCGATCCGCCCTCATCCCTCTCGGATCTCTCCCCCCCAGCTCCAGCTTCGCCTTGTCGTAGGCAGCCTGGAAATAGGCCAGCGCCTTCCACTGGTCACCGACAAGACGAGCCGCATCCCCCTCCCTCCTGAGCTCGTCAAACGAATACCCCGTCGCATCGATCACCTGCCGGGACTCCGCCTCGGCGATGATCTCATCGACGTAGTCGAGGGGTGTGCCGAGCAGGCGGAACA
>JANTFM010000333.1 GCA_024763475.1 Acidobacteriota bacterium
TTCGGTCGCCCTCGAGCTCGCGCAACGGCCAACCATAGATCAAGCGGATCGGTGCCTGAAACACCGGCAGGAAGACCCGGAACTCGAGACCGGCCGACACGCGAAGATCCTCTGTACCGAAGTCCACGCCGTTGTCGTAAACACCACCGGCATCCACGAAGGCGGCGATGGTCGCCGTCTTGCCGATCGGAAGACCAAGCTCGGCTTGAAGTAGCCCAAACTTGCTACCCCCAACGAGGGCGGGACGGGGGGTGACGATTCCCGTGATGGGGTCTGGGACAGTGTCTCCGTTGACATCCACGGGGACGAACCAGCGCAGCGGCGAGAGCGAACGCGTCTCGAAGACACGGGGCCCGATCGTGTCACCGCCCATGAAGAAACGCTGGAAGCGCGGCACACCATCGACAAAGCCCGACTTGCGCACGACCTTGCTGCCAAAGCGGTTGATCCAGGCGAACTCACCGTGCAGGGCAACGAAGAGCTTGTGATACACCGGCCGGTAGTAGCTGCCCTCGATCCGAGGCCGAATGAAGTTCGCTTCACTCCCGAGGAACTCGGCCGTGATCTGCGGCATGATGGTGAGTTCGTATCCTTTGGTCGGCCGCAGCGGATTGTTGAGGCGCCGCGTATTGAAGATCGGCGTGATCGACGCAAGACGTGTCTCGGTCCGGGTGAAGCTGGCTGAAATATCCGGCGTATCCGCGATGATACTCTCGTAGCTATAGCGCATCTGCAGACGGCTGTAATTCCCGATCCGTTTGCCGACGATGATCGAACCACCGGTCGAGTTCTGGGTCAGCCGCTGCGTACCGCCGTCCGCGAGGGGAACACGCCCAAAATCCAGTTCCCGACGAGAAATGGTGAAGCCGAAGGAATAGGGCTTCCCGAGGAACCACGGCTCCATGAAGCTCAACGTGGCGTTGTTCGACCGCCCTCCAACAGACAGGAAGAGACTCAGGGTCTCACCCCTGCCGAGGAAATTCCGTGTTTGGTAACTCGCGAGGAAGAAGCCTCCTTCCAATTCGGAGTAGCCGCCGCCCACCTGGACCTCGTTGCGGGACTGCTCCTCACCCTGGATCACGACATCGACTTCTGCCTTCTCGACGTCGGGGGTGAGCTCGGCCTCCTCGCCGGGCATCCAAAAACCCAACATCCGCAGCTTCTGGAGCGAGACGTCGAGCGCCGCCCGGTTCAGGACCTCGCCTTCGCCGATGTTCAGCTCGCGGCGGAGGACCTCGTCGTTCGTGGCGGTATTCCCGCGAAACTCGATTTCACCGATGGTGTAGGCCTGGTCTTCGTCGATCGTCACGATGACGTCCGCGATGGGCTCGCCGCTCTCATGGCGCTCGAAGCGACGCGTCACGACGGAATAGGCATACCCACGCGTCGCATAGAGCGCTCGGATTCGTTCGAGTCCAAACTCGAGCGCGTTGTCGGAGAGCACGCCAGCCTCGGGTACCGGGATCTTGCGACGCAAGACCTTCTCATCAAAGAGAGTGTTCCCCTCGAAGGTGATCTCCCCGAGCCGGTAGACAGGTCCCTCCGTGAGCGGCACTTTCAGATAGACCCATTTCTTCTCCCGGGGACCGGGGGCCGCAGCCAGGCTCTCGAGGGCCGGGCCATCCTCCGATTCGGCGGGAAGGGGCTGTCCCTTCTTGGCTGCCCGGCGAGCGGCTCTGGCACGCTTCCTGGCGTCCTTCTTGACCTGCTTACGCGCCTTGCGCAGGTCGCGCTTCTCTCCCCGCTTGTCTTCCACCGCCTTGATATCGATCAGGGGGGGGGCCACATCCGCATCCAGGTAACCCCGGTCGCGGTAGTAGTCGAGGACGCTGTTGATGTCCTGCTTGTACTTGAGCGGGTGGTAGAGGCTCTTGCTGCTGAAGGGCCACCACCAGCGCCACGCCTTCGTCATTTCGAGCTGGCCGAGCAAAACCCGGTCTTTGAAAGCCTCGTTGCCAATGAAGTCGAGTTTGCGGATCCTTGTCTTACCACCGGGCGAGATCTGGAAGTAAACCGATCGAGAGCTGGACGACATCTCCCGCACGACCGCCTTCACCCGGGAATCGAGGTAGCCCTTCTGAGCGAGCAGCTCCTTGACCAGAGATTCAGCTCTCCAGAGTTTCTTCCGGTCGAGAGGGGAACCCACACCCAGCACGAAGTCCCGTTCTTTGTAATAGTCGTCGATCTGCTGCTGATTGACGGGCTTGACCTTCTGGTACTCGATCGCGAGGACGGTAGGGCGCTCCTCGACCTCGATGATCAGCGTCGCCCCATCCTCATCACAGCGCTTGAAAAAGCGCAGATCGGCGAAGTACCCCCGCTGCCAGAAGCGACGGAACTCGCGATGGATCAGTGCGTCGTCCCAGGCGTCACCCCGGCGCAGCTTGAGATCGAAGCGGATGGCGTCCGCACTCATGCGGCTGTTGCCACGCACTTCGATCGCATGGACCGTAGAGCAGGCGCCGGAGGGCACAATCTGGGCGCTCGCCGTACCGTGCAAAAGCACGAAACACAAGGCGCTGAACAGGTATGGGAACCATCGCGAGGACACGGAAGCCGTCTTCATATCGGCAGAAGACTAGCCCGGTTTCGAAAAATACGCACCTGCTTTGACCGACAACGCTTTGCTTTTGACCCGCAAGGGCGAAACGGGAGGCTGACCCACGTTTCCCCTAATGGGACCAGCTCTGCTGAGCCAGGCGGCGGGTCAACATATCCGAGAGATCCTGGCGCATTCTGCCTTGGCGGCCACGGGCGGAGATGATCTCCCGTTCGCCATTCGAGATATCGTAGAATCGCTCCCGGCCATCGGGATAGCCGACGAGCTTCCACGCGCCGAAGCGCACGGCGTGGAGGCGCCCTCCCGCGTGAGGACGCGGTGCGGACTCACTGAATACCGGCCCGGAGTTTGAGTCGCGGGGTGCACCATCCATATCCAGGAGATAGCGGGACAGATCCTCTCCCTCGCAGCGGTTGCCACCCGCAAGGCCTGTGAGGCCCAGAACCGTGGGAACCACGTCCACCAGGGAGGCGGGTCCGGGAATCGAACGGCCCTGCACGGCACCCGGCACGTAGAGGATGAACGGTACGTGAATCACACCTTCGGAGAGGGCCTGTCCCACCTCGAACCAGGCCCCCCCTTCACCCAGACTGACCCCGTGCTCGGCCGTGAGGATGACCAGGGTACGGTGTAGTTCCCCGCGCGCGCGCAGCAGCTCCAGGACCGAAGCGAGCGCCTGGTCGGCCAGGAGGATCTCCCGCTGATAGGCGAGAAACCACGCATCGAGGGTCTGGGCGGCCTGCTCCGGACCAGCCCACGCGGGGGGCAAGGGCAAGACGGAGGCATCTTCCGCCGGGGATGAGTCCCCGGCGTCCCAAAGGCCGGGCCTGAGCGGACCCGCGAATTCCAGCCATGCCATCCAGGGCACGTCCGCTATGGGAGCCACCCACTTGCGAAAGGACTCGACGACCTCCGCCGCCGGCCGCAGGTCACGCCGAGGACGTTGCCAGTGCCGGGAGAGATGCCCCGCAAGAGCCAGGCGGTCCACCCAGTCCCACAGAACCGTGAGGTCGCTGTAGTCCTCGAAGAGACCGGCGAGCCCGGTTCCCGCGCCATCGAGGCCCCTCCACCCCACGAAAGCCCCTGTCCGGTAGCCGTGGGACCTCACGAGTTCCGTGAGGCTCGCCGGCCTAAAACGCCAGGAGCCCTCCGTGCGCAGTCCATGGGACGGCGGGTAGAGGCCCGTCAGCAGTGAGGCGGCGGCCTCGGGAGCGGACGCGGAGGGCGTGATGGCCCGCTCAAAGACCGCGCCCTGCTGAGCGAGAGCATCTATGTTCGGGGTCGCAACGAACCCCTCATCGTAGAGTCCCAACCCATCAGCCCGCATCCCGGTCACCGAGACGATCAGGATGTTCTGATGAACACTCGCCGGATTCACTTGGGGACGGGGTGCCGACACCCGGAAAGCACCGACGGCAAGAGCGGCGATCGCCAGCGCCAGTGCGGCAACCCCGGACACCGCGACACCCCACCGGCCGCGCCGGGCCCGCAGGAAAGCGGCAGGCAAGAGAAGGAAGACCATCCCGGCGAAGAGGAAGACGAGCAAGGTCATGACGAGCAAGGACCAGGGCGTCATCTCGTCCCCCCAGCCCTCCGGGGCGAAGCGAACGACAAGCGGAGCCAGCAGGACCAGCAGGCTACAGACCCAGCGTCCGAGTTCGTAGCGCTGAGGATCCCGCGAAAAGCTCCTCAAGACGATCAGCAGCAGAACGCCCAGCACTCCCCCGAAGAAGCCAGCCGCCAAGACGGCAACGGCGGCGTTGATTGCGAGGGCGCTGAGCGCCTCGAGCATCGTAGGCGAGGGGTGCGGCGCGGTGAGAAGCAAGTGAGCCAGATCTGCAAGAGCGAGGACCAGGCCGGTCCCCGCTCCGAGCCATCCTCCCGCGATCGCGGCAGAGACGCCTGTTGCCACGGTATGCCTCGGAGCGAGCCCCTGGCGGGCGTAGAAGCGAACGATTCGCCCTTCGAGGCCAAAACC
>JANTFM010000334.1 GCA_024763475.1 Acidobacteriota bacterium
ACCCAGCGCGGCCGGATCGTCAAAGGCATGGGCGATACGATCCCGGAAGTCCTCCTCTGTCGCCCCGAGCGGCACCGGCTGCGCGAGATTCAGCAGCTCATCCGTACGGGAATTGCTCAGGGAGACACGCCAGCTCTCCTCGCCCGGCGACGGAGGAGAGAAGAAGACGAATCCGTCCGCAACATTCTCGAGCACGGCACGGAGCCGGGCGTGGATGTCGCGGCTACGTCTCCGGGATCCGGCATCTCCTCCCTTGTCCCGCACCGTCAGGACCGTTGCCGGAGCACCCTCATGAACAAACTGGCGTGCAAACACATCCATGTGCCGGGGCTTGAGATCCGTGTGCGCGGAGATCATCCAGCAGGAGAAGGGTTCGACCGTCTCGCCCAGCTCGGCCCGAGCCACGCGATCCAACGCCAGGAGCAGATCTTCCGCGGGCAGGAGTTCCTTGAAGTCCATGCCACAAAGATCCTCGCCAAGCCAACTTTTCAGTGTAGGGTTCGCATCCGCCACGCGTCCCCGCGAGATGACCATGATCCCGTCCGTGAGACCGTCGAGAACGCCCCGAAGGTGCGCGAGCTGCTCCTCCGCGCTGGGGCCCTCCTCGCCGGCGTCCCTACGCTCCTCCTGCTCCAGCAGGACGAGAATCCCGTCTTCCGGGCGAGCGAGTCCGCTGACCAGCACTCGGACCGGCAGACAGAGCTGCGCGGCACGCAACAGGTCCGCATGGCCCGCGAACCCGGCCTTGCGCGCCTCGATGTCGGCCAGGCGCGGCAACAGCTCCGCCCAGGTTTCCGGTGTGAACAGCGAGGAGGCCGGCTTGGACTCGAAGTCCGAGGGCAGGCCGCCGATCATCCGGGCCAGCCCATCTCCGGCGGTCGTGATCTGGAACTCGCGATCGAGGAGCAGGAGGGCTCGGCCAGGAGCCCGCTCGAGCGCATCTCCCAGTCTTGCACCCCGGGTTTCGAAACGGCGGCGGCGCTCCTTGAGGCCTTGAGCCAGGTCCATGACCGCACCCGCGAGCTTCCCTGAACCTTCCGTGTCATCAACTGTCAGGTCCAGCTCATAGCGGCCATGCCGCAGCTCATCGAGAGCGCGCAGTATCTCCCTTTGTGGACGCGGGGGCACGCGGCGGCCAACACGCACTCCGATGTAGAAGCCAACGACGAGCAGCGCAGCGAAGAGCAGGCCGAAAAGCAGGACGCCTCCCAGGACCCCTTCGGCAGGCGAAGCGAACGCGAGAAAAAGACTCATGGAGCCGTCTCTCCCGAGCGCCCTTTGGGAAAAGGAAAGACGCCCTCACTGCCAAAGAGGTATCCCTGGCCCCACCGGGCGCCGCAATCGATCAGTGACTGCCGCTCCTCGACCGTCTCGATGCGCTCGGCCACCAACTGTGCACCGGCACGCTCCGCGAGAGCGACGAGTGAGCGCACCAGTTCCCGCCGGAGTTGGTCGGAGCCCAGCCCGCGCACGAGGGTCAGGTCGAACTTGAGGAAATCGGGACGCAGCTTCTCGACGACCAGGGACGATCGCGGACCCGAACCGACATCGTCGATAGAGATCTTGAATCCCACGGACTTCAACGTCTCGATCGCCTCCTGGTAGATCATGGGATCGGGGCCGATCTCGCTTTCACAGACGTCGAGCACCACCTTGGACGGATCGAGCCCCGCGCGTTCGAGTGCCGCGAGCATCTCTGCCGAGCACCAATCCGGGTCCATGAGACTCTCTGCCGTCGTATTCAGGAAGAGCACAGGGGTCTGCGCAGATCCGGCGAGCGACTCGATCGCCCGGTGGCGACAGACACGATCGAGTTCGCCGACCACGCCGGCTTCCCGGCCCACGGAAAACATCACCCGCGGCAGGGCGAAGACCGTGTTGCTCGGTCCCCGCGAATAGGCCTCCATCGCGACCGTATCCCCGGACTCGAGATCCACGACGGGCTGGAACACCGAGGAAACATTCTCGCTGCGCAGGAGACGCTGCAACTCACTCAACCAGGTCAGGCGCTCAGCTTCCCGCGGGCGCTCGGCAATCGTGCGGGCCTCATCCAGGGCGCGGTAGACGCAACGTTCGAAGCGATGGAAAGGATTGTCCGTCAGCAATGCGGCGCCAACCCGCACCTCGGTCGAGAGATCGCTGGCCGGGGAGTCCTGACTCGACAGAGAGTCCTCAAGCCCCTCCCCCAGTGCGCTCGCGATCATGGCGAGCGATCCCGCGTCGATCTCGCGGCCCCCAGTGCCGCTCGGCACGAAGAGAGTGAACGCATCCGAATGCACACCCGCAACCGCAAGAATCGAACCCTGCGGCAGCAGGAAGTCGAGAGAGCTTTCGAAGTACTTCCCGGCCGCAGCCAGCAGCCCGTCGTAGACTTCCCAGCCGTAGACCGATTCGATCAAGCGTCGATCACCCACAGAGATCCAGATCGCGCCGACCCGGGTCCGATTCCCGATCAGGGCCCGGATCTCGTCGAAGCGAAGCGAGTAGGCATACAAGCCCGTCGTTGGATCACGCAACGCGGCCCTGAGCCTGAGATAGCTGGTCCTCAGGCGATGGAACTCGTCGCGACCGTGCTCACTCACGCCTGTCCCGTCCGGTGACCTTCGAGGATATCGTTCACCCGGCGAACGAGGCTCTCGGTATCAAAAGGCTTGGTAATGTAGTCAGCCGCGCCCTGTTGGAGCGCATGCAGCTTCTCGCGCACTTCGAAATTGACCGAGAACATGATGACGGGAACGGTCCGCGTCCGCTCATCCTCCTTGAGCAGCCGCAACACCTCCCACCCATCCATACCCGGCATGTTGATGTCGAGCAGGACGATGCTGGGACCCGCCTCGCGGATCTGGTAGACCGCCTCCTCCCCCGAATGGGCGAGCTCCACATCGAAACCCGCGCCGCGAAGAAGCATCGCCGTCATGTCGAGAATCTCGCGGTCATCGTCGACGACGAGAACACTGCCGGGCCCGCTCACAGGATCTCCCCGGGCATCGGCCGGGGCGCCTCGCCCACGCGGCGGTCTCCCGCAGCGCGCACGTAGCGGGACAGATAGGCGGCCGTGGCGGACTCGAGGCCCACGAAACAGACTCCGTAGGCACTCCCCACGCCGCTGAGCAAATCTTCCCGCACGATCTCGCTGCGCATCTCGAGGAGGCGACCACCAGCCTGAAAACGGAGAATGCCGCGTTGACCCACCGTGACGCGACGATCCAGATGGATGTACGCGCCGCTCAGGGACAGGTTCACGCAGCGTCCTTTCACAACGGCAGGACCGAGTTGAAGCTCTACCCGGATGTCCACGGCCTGCCGCAGAGCCACGCGATCCTTGACCCGCAGCACCCTGCGAAGCGCCTCCTTGAGGTCATGACGGGTCATCGGTCGCGGGATGAAGAGGTTGACTCCCGCCTCGCCGTAGCGCTCCCGATCGAGACCCAGGCCGATATAGATCACCGGAATCGAGCGGGTTTCGGGGTCGGCCTTGAGGCTGCGACAGGCTTCGAAGCCATCGGGACAGGACTCGCCATCTCGCAGCAGCACGACATCCGGCTGGCAGGCCTTGGCGAGCGCCACGATGTCCTGCCCGGGACGGACCGGACGCAACTCGAAGGAAGCCCGGCCCATGGCCGTGCTGCCCAGCTCGGCCATCAGGCGTGCATCATCTACGAGAAGTACACGGGTCATGCCCATCAGGTCATCCACCGAACAGCTTCGAAGACACGCGAAAACGCCCGAATTCACGCAGAATCCGGCCGATTCACCGTCAGATAACGGAATGTACCACTAGCAGGAGAAGGGCACAATCCGGGACCGGAGAGCCCCGAAAGCTCGACGCAAGCGCCGACGTCGCCCCGGGGCCCTCCGCGACGGATTCAGGGCGCAAGGAGCCCCAGATTGTCTGGCTTGTGTCCAACGGATGACGGTCGCCATCTTCTTCTGACAGTTTCGGTGGAGTCACCGGGGAGGCCCATCGGAGGCCATGTCCCGAAAGGACTCCCGCTCGGTCAGCCGAAGCCGCGGCTGTTGGTCACTCGCCCCCTGATCTCGTCCTCGGTCAGCGCCCAGGCGCCCAAGGGTGCCCTCCCGCCTCTTCGGGGTTTGCGCATGGCATTCTCGGGGGAGAACCATCTATTTATGCAGTAGCTTAGCGATCTGGGGTGGAGTCCCGGCCGGAAGGCCGGGGTTTGGCGCGAATCGACGCTGGAGCGGCAGGACGAGCCGGGAAAATCAGCTCTGCAGTGGCCCCGAGCTGCAGGTCGACACGTCGGCTCTCGCGCAATCCGCCGCGCGGGCTTCCGCCTTCTCGAAGTAGATCACTTTGGGCTTCTCGTAGGCCTTCTTCATCTCTCGTCGCGCTCCTCGCTGGGACAGTATTTCTCGACCGGCGGCCGTTCGTCTCTTCCGTGTGGTTATAGTGCTCAGGAGCCGGAGGGACAACTCGGGCAGACCATCTGGCATAATTGGCGGCTCGAATGACGACAACCGCCAAGGGGTGTGCGAATTGGCCAGCAAAGACCGAATGCGCAAGGTGCTTGCT
>JANTFM010000335.1 GCA_024763475.1 Acidobacteriota bacterium
GCCAGCCTCATCTGTCGTTCGGCGTTGGCCCGGACGACGTTCTCGATGCACTCGAGAAACTTCGGTACACAGCAAGCCCGGAGCGTGTAGAACACCTGGGTTCCCCGTTTCTCGGAAGCCACGAGTCCGGCATCCCGGAGCAGGGAGAGATGCTTTGAAACGGTCGACATGTCGGAGCCGAGATCCTGCTGGAGTTCACATACACAGCGTTCACCGTCCCCCAGGGCGTCGAGGATGTAGAGCCGGGAGGGGTGCGCGAGAGCCTTGATGACCCGCGCCCGGGTCTGGTAGCGAGCCAGCGTCTGCTGATAGTCGGGGGCTGAACTCATCGCGAGTGTCCTTTAGCGGTGGTTATTTGGCAAAACAAGAAACTATAGGATCACGAGAACCCTGTCAAGACAGCCGAAGGGCCGGATAGCTTGCCCCGTGGAGCGAAGAATGTTGCACTCTACCTTTGGCGATGAAATCGTCTCGCCAAATGCCGTGCTTGTTCGATACATGACGCGCAGCAGCATGAATTATCCGAATCGGCGACGTGCAACATTCTTCGCTTCACGGCGGACAGGTTGCGGTGGCAGGGCGCTATCCTATACACTTCGATACACAACGAAGTGACGGAGTGAAAACGTGAAGGGATTTTTCTTGATTACCAAGGCCCTGAGCGACCAGAGCCGCGTCCGTGCACTGCTGTCAGTCAAGGAGGGAGAGCTGTGCCTGTGCCAGCTCATCGAGGTGCTCGGGCTTTCCGCTGCGACAGTGTCCAAGCACATGAATCTCCTGCTCCAGGCCGGTCTGGTCCAGCGCCGTAAGGAAGGCAAGTGGCACTTCTACCGGCTGGCGGGGGAGGAGGCGAGCCCCGTCGCGCAGCGGGCGCTCGCATGGACCCTCGAAGAGCTCGAGCGAGACCCCACGGTCCGCAAGGACACCCGCCGCGTCCGCGAGACCCGCCGCAAGACCCTGGAAGAGTTGAGCCTGTGCTACCGAAACTGAAGATCCTGTTCCTGTGCACCGGGAACTCCTGTCGCAGCCAGATGGCTGAGGGCTGGACACGCCAACTCCAAGGCCACCGCTTGGAGCCCAGCTCGGCCGGTCTTGCGCCGAGTCGCGTCGACCCCAGGGCTGTTCGTGTCATGCACGAGGCAGGGGTCGACATCTCCGCTCAGCGCTCGAAGCCTCTCGATGAGCTCCTGTCCGAGGAATTCGACTGGGTGCTTACGGTTTGCGATCACGCCAATGAGAGCTGCCCCGTCTTTCCCGGCGATGTCCGGCGGCTGCATGCCGGATTCGAGGACCCGCCCCGGCTGGCAGCTGCCGCCGACACGGAAGAGGCGGCTCTAGAGCCCTATCGGCGAGTCCGCGACGAGATTCGTGCCTTTGTCGAGACTCTGCCCGAGCGACTGAGCGCCGTGGGCGCAGACGATCACGCGCCATGAAACGCCATGCGCCCCGAGCACGCCACCTGCCGGTACGCACTCGAGAACTGAGATGAAAGATACCCTCGCCAAGAGCCTTTCCTTCTTTGATCGCTATCTCACGCTTTGGATCTTCGTGGCGATGGCCGCCGGCGTTGGTCTGGGCTATCTCGTCCCCGGCATAGAGACCTTCATCGAACGCTTCCAGGTCGGCACGACCAATATTCCGATCGCGATCGGCCTGATCCTGATGATGTACCCCCCGTTGGCCAAGGTGAGGTACGAGGAACTCGGGGATGTGTTTCGCAACAGGAGGGTCCTCGGTCTTTCTCTGGTGCAGAACTGGGTCATCGGCCCCGCGCTGATGTTTGCCCTGGCCGTGATCTTTCTTAGGGGTTACCCCGAATACATGACCGGCCTGATCCTGATCGGCCTTGCGCGCTGTATCGCGATGGTCATCGTGTGGAACGACCTCGCCAAGGGAGACTCGGAGTACGCGGCGGGCCTCGTCGCGTTCAACAGCATCTTCCAGGTGTTGTTCTTCAGCGCCTATGCCTGGCTTTTCATCACCTTTCTTCCGCCGTTGTTCGGCCTGAAGGGTAGCCTGGTGCCGGTGAACATGGGCCAGATCGCCAAGAGCGTGTTCATCTATCTCGGAATTCCGTTCCTCGGTGGGGCGCTCACCCGCTTTGTGCTGCTGCGGCTGCGGGGCAAAGCGTGGTACCACCGCGTGTTCATTCCGCGCATCAGTCCGATCACGCTGATCGCCCTGCTGTTCACGATCCTGGTCATGTTCAGTTTCAAGGGCGACCGCATCGTGCGGATCCCATTGGATGTGCTGCGCATCGCATTGCCACTGGTCGTCTACTTCGTCGTAATGTTCCTCGTGAGTTTCTGGCTCGGCCGCAAGATCGGCGCGAACTATCCGAAGACCGCGACCCTGGCTTTCACCGCTGCGAGCAACAACTTCGAACTCGCGATTGCCGTGGCGGTGGCGGTGTTCGGCATCGGTTCCGGTGTCGCGTTCGCTGCCGTGATCGGTCCGCTGGTGGAGGTTCCCGTGTTACTGGGTCTTGTGAACGTCGCCCTGTACTTCCGCAGGAAGACCTTTCAGCAGGGCTCTACGAGCGCTTGAGCTCGGGAGCTTAGCTGACGAGACCATGGCTGCGGTGATCCCCATCCTGGCTCGCCCCGGCCATAGCTCGGCCTCCCATCGCCCCCGCTCAGTTTCCTCGCTCAGTCCCTGCAGCCCCTCGCTCAGTTCGCCCCCTCGCTTCCTCCGGTTTCCAGCGTGCTGGGAACGGTGCGTGGCTTGCATCGATGGACAGCGCGGGGTTTCTCGCCCCGCACTGCGCGATATCCGTTTCCTCTCTACAATGCTACCTTTGCCCGCGGGGGATACCCGAAAAGGAGAGCAGCATGGCGGAGGCAATCGCAGCAGGCGGAGTTCGTGGCGAGGTGCCGGCACCACCGGCCAGCATTCGTTGGACCGTGCTGCTGCTGATCAGCGTAGCGATGTTCGGCAACTACTACGCCTACGATTCCATCGGGCCCCTGGCCGATCACCTGCAGAAGCTGCTCGGTTTCACCGATACGCAGATCGGTACACTCAACGCGATCTACAGCCTGCCCAACATCATCATGGTGCTCATCGGTGGAATCATCGTCGATCGCATCGGGGCGCGGCGGGCGGTTCTGGGCTTCACCGGGATCTGCCTGCTCGGCGTGATCCTCACTGCAGCCACGTCTCAGTTCTACGTGATGGCGGCGGGACGCCTGGTGTTCGGCCTTGGCGCGGAATCGATGATCGTGGCGATCACGGTCGTGCTCGGCCAGTGGTTCGTCGGCAAGCAACTCGGCTTCGCCTTCGGAGTGAATCTCAGCATCGCGCGCGCGGGATCCTACGCTGCCGACATGTCGCCGACCTGGGCCCGGACCTTCTACGATATGGGTTGGCAGCCGCCGCTGTGGATCGCGGCGGCACTGACCGCGGGAGCCCTGATCGCGGCAACCCTCTATTTTTTCGTTGAGCGTGCGGCAGAGAAGCGCTTCGCCCTCGGACGGCCCGAGAAGACAGAGCGCATCGTATGGAGCGACCTCTGGCGTTTCGATCGCTCTTTCTGGTATGTCGTCGGCCTCTGCGTGACCTTCTATTCGGTGATCTTCCCCTTCCGCAGCACCTTCGCCATCAAGTACTTTCAGCACGCCCATCACCTCGACCTGCAGCAGGCGAGCACGATGAACAGCTATGTCTTTCTCGCGGCGATCTTCGCGACCCCGCTCTTCGGTCTGTTGGTCGACAAGGTGGGCCGTCGCGCCCTGTTCATGGCCGGTGGCACGATGCTGCTGTTGCTGGTCTTTCCCGTGCTGGCCTATACCGACTGGAGCCTCTGGGTCTCGACCGCGCTGATCGGTGTCGCCTTCTCCCTCGTGCCGGCGGTGATGTGGCCCGCGGTGCCTTATCTCGTGCGGCCCAACCAGCTGGGCACGGCCTACGGCCTGATGACGATGCTGCAGAACATCGGCCTGACGGTCTGCAACCTCGGTGCGGGCCGGCTCAATGACGCCTACGATGCGAGTGCAGACAACCCCGGTGGTTACCTGCCGATGCTGTGGATGTTCGGGTTGCTCAGTCTGTCCGGACTCGTCTTTGCCTGGCTGTTGCGTCGTCGCGAACTGAGCGATCAGGGTCACCATCTTGAACGACCTACGCCACGTTCCAAGTTCGCGGCGGGCTAGGGTGGGCGAAAGACCCCTCGGCTGTGTCGGGGACGCACCCAGCGTTTGACACTTCCTGGAGTGGCACGAGGAACATCCTTCCGTGAGCCGTTGAGAGCATCGCGAACGGGAGCGCCCTTGACGGATCCCAGGAGTCCAGACCACCCGGTGCAAGTGCGTAGATTCCAGGCTCGGAGCAGCAGTGCGGAAGCGAACGCTGATTGTCAATCCAGTGGATCAGCCGCCTTCAGGTGTCTCGAGTGGCCGCGCCTACGGCCGTGCTGAACGGCTCATGGCAAGAGTTCCCGCCTTGGCCGGGGGATACCAGATTCGGCGAGTTCCGGAGGAACTGAGCGCGGGGCGCCGGCTTCACAAAGCGCCGGGCAGAGTGCCGGG
>JANTFM010000336.1 GCA_024763475.1 Acidobacteriota bacterium
TCCGGTAGCTTGGGGTTGCCGCCCGGATCATCGCCCGCTGGTGCGAGTTCTACGGGTTCCATGACGACGCTCGCAGCGGAGCGAAGAGGCCGGAAGCGACGTCGCCATGCTCCTTCGATACGCTCGATCTCCGTGACGTCGCCCTGGGTGTCGAAGCTGACGCGGCGGCTTCTCAGATCTGGGCTATCGAGGCCCAACACCACCTGGGCCCAGCCGCCGTCACGGTCTCCTGCCATGTTGAGCAACTGATCACCGAGCTGCCGCGAGGCCTCGTAAGGTCCTCTTGCTTCGGCACGGGTTGCCTGGCTGGAGGAGAACCCATGCTCCGGGATCATTGTTCGTGCCAACCCTGCCGGATCATGGCGCCACTCGTCCCGTGGGGACGCCGGCCGGCGGACCCAACCCTGCCGCCCCGGGCGAGTGCCTGCACTGGATCTGGCCCCCGCGCCTCTTGCTTGAGTCATCGCGCCGTCAGTGCCCCACGGAAGCTTGAGCTGCCGCCCGCCAGCGCGCGCGAGAACCTTCTTCATTCCGAGGTCCAGACCACCGATTCCCACGCTGAAGACGCGCAGCGTCTCGCCAGACTTTTGCCGCTGAACCAAGGCATTGCGTGGCTCCGGGGCGAGAGTCTTCAAGACGAAGTCATGCATCCGCTGTCGCTCCGCCTGGTAGGTGAGCGCATCTAGCTGCTCATCGCTGCTGCCGCCACTGGCCAGTCCGGCAAGCCTCTCGGCAAGCGCCTTCTCGTGCGGCGCCCTGTTGTCGAGAACGGAAAGCGCACGTGCAAAACGGAGCTTGGCGGGAAGCCACGAGCCGTCCTCCGGCGACAATCGATCCAATGCGGAGACGACATCCGGGCGCGGAAACACCTGTGCGTCATGGCGGGAGCCCACCCCGGGCAACGCGTTGAAGGCGAGCAACTGGGGAAAGCTGCGGGGTGTTCGTAGCGCGGGGAGCGGCACGGTGAGGAGAGCGGCGAGATCCGGAATGGCAGCGCCCTGATCATCGAGCATCTTGAGCCAGGAGAAAAAGGTCAGCAGGCGGACGGTCTCGTCCAGTGACTCGAGCTCCGGGAAGACCCTTCCGAGCGCTTCATAGTCGCGATTGATCTCGCTCACCAATCCCCTCGTCCAGGCCGGGTCCTTCGCCTCAGAGTCGTTCGAGATGTTGCTGCCAACACGCTCCGAGGCCGCAGTCATCCGGGCCCGGCGCATGACGAGCACGTCGGCCTGGGGCGAGAGGATGGCCTCGACACTATCGGGATAGAACCAGAGCCGGGTCTGCTGGGACATGAGCCCACGGGCGCTTGCGTCCAGAGAAAAACGCTCCAGATGGCTCTTGAAGTCCGGCACGACCTGTCTGAGCTCCGTGCGGATGTCACGCATGGTCAGGGGATCGATTCCCTGGCTGAAAGTCTTGAAACGAATGTCGCACAGCAGCGAGACGAGGCCTAGCTTCGTGTCCCTCAAGCGCCCCCCGTAGTTCACGATGGAGCGCTGGGGCGAGGGTCCCTTGTCGAGGCTCATGTAGGGTTCGGCGAGGGATCCGTGAAACACGGCACGGTAGGCCACGGCGAGGTCCGCGAGTGTCAGATCCTCTCCCAACAGCGCCGGGGCAGGATCGACTTCGCTTCCAAGGAGCTGTAGCTCGTCACCTGCGAGGAGTCCACCCTGAAGGCGCCGCGTCTCTGCCAGGAAGCGGGTCCATGCCGCGAGATCCAGCGGTGGACGATCCCCGCGAGGCCTCGTATCGCTGACGTCCACGCGGTGAGCTACGACACCGAGGGAGAAGCGCCCATGCGCGGGATCGTGCCGATAGGGGTAGGCGGAGACTTGAAGGGCAGTCTCTCCGCCTCTGAGAGAGGCAAGGCGTGCACGCTCCGCCGCGAGAACGTGGCGGAGTACCGGCCAGGCGGCGTCCCACGCGCTGTGGGCGGCCTCTTCGCTGTCTCGTTGGCTGATCGGCAGAGGACCTCTCTTCTGCGGGACGGGCAAGAAGACGCGCAGTCTGCCCTGGCCATCACTCTCAACCAGGAAGCGACGTGAACGGAGCAACTCGACCCAGGCGGGTCCAGCCTCTCCGGGTTCCCAGAGCCAACCCAGCTCGACCATCGGGAGTTGCGGAGCTCCCGCGAGAGCCTCGATCGCATCCGGGAGGACGAAGGCATAGCGCTCGAGCAAGGGGTCCACGAGCGCGAGGTCTGCCGGGTTCATGGTGTCCGGGGCCGCCGCGAGTCGCTCCACGATCGATCCTACCGCTTCGCCGTTGTGGGCCAGAATGCGACGATCGACCAAGCGGCTGTAGTCGACATCGATCCAGCCCCGGTCCTCGGCTCCCAGCAGTGAAAAAGCACTGGCCGCCGCCACGATCGCGATCGATATGCACAGCACCCAACGCAAGCTCATTCTTCTGTTCCGAAACTCCATCACGAACTCCCTCGTCCCGTTGTCAGACATCGTCCGCTCATTTCACGAGTGTCTGACGGCGCCAATCGAGCCGTTCCAAGTCCAGAGCGTACTTGAGAGCCAGGCTCTCCGCATCGGGAACCCTACCCATCGCGTGGGCTTTCAGGGCGAACTCGCTCGCAAACGCGGCAGCCTGCGCAGACGAAGCGACGATCACTTCGTCTGCCGGCCACGGGCTTCCATCGACGTCGACCTCGAGCAGATCGAGCATCAGGAACTCCGGTGGACTCCCTCCACGTTTGCGCCACTCAGAGAGCAGGGCGGCCGGGTCAGGGATCATTCGCCCATCCTGCCAGCGGGGAGTAATGATCCACGCGTTGCGGCCGCCGGACGCATCCCTGGGCGTCCCCAGGAGGCGAACTCTTGGAGGGTCCCCGGCCGCTTGTTGGAGCCGCGAGAGGACCGCACTTGCCAGCAGGCCATCCGGCGGGATGGCAACCAACTCCAGCTCCTTGGGAGAACTGGTCAGATCGCCCCACGCGTCGAAGGGCAACTCGAAGCCGAGGAGCAGGCAGATCGCCTCATCGGCGAGGCTTGCTGCCGAGTGGCTATAGAGCGCACCGTTCTTCGTTCTCCCGTCGCGCAGGAGAATCTGGGCGACCGTCTCGTCCGGGGGCACTTCGCGAGTCGCCTCCGCCGTGGATACGACCGGAAACCGGTCCGGTGGGGAGATGGGAGGAACCCTGCCGACTCCTCCGCAGCCCGAGAGCGCCCCGGGCGTGAGTCCCAGGAGCACGGCAGCCGTTCGCGCTATTGTCATCTCGAATCGTCTCCTCGTGTGAACGCGGGGTTCGCGTAGAGCGCCTTGCAGAGCGACGCTGACGTGCTGATGAGTCCCTCCGGCCACTGCCAGGAGAGCCGCAGGTGCCCTCGATGCTGAGCCAGCAGGCCCACAATCTCACTTGCGAGCTGATCGCCGGGGAGCCCCGCCAAGGTGCTGGCGGCTGCTGTCCGCTGCGGATCCCAGCGGGAAACGTATCCGGCGAGCGCCGAATCCTCCGGCTGAAGCGGAACGGCGCTCTGGACCAAGGCAGAGCGGGAGACGCGAGCGAGAGCGATTCCCGCCACCTTGCAGTCCTTGACGGCGACCTCTTCCCGATCCAGGCGCTCAAAGCAGACCATTGCCCGCGAACTCTTCGAGGCAGGATGAGCCGCCTGAACTCGAGCCTCGCGGCCGGCCAGGCTCAGCGCTCCGGCGATCGCAAGTGCGAGTCCGCCTGCCGCACCCCGCAGTTCGCCTGGTCCCAGGGGACCCGCGACAACGTAGGTCATGGACAGGTCACCCGGAAGATGTAGAAGCCATCCGCCCCCCGTCGGTCGTCGCACGAGGGCGACACCGAGGCGTGACGACTCCTCCAGCAACGCGGCTGGCAGTGCTTGGGTTCGGCCGATCGTGAGAGTGGGCTGCCGCCAGCCGTGGGAGCGTACGAAAAATTCCGGGGTTCCCCCGTCTCCCATGGCGTGAGTGATGGCCGCATCGCGGGCCATCGCCAGGGCGCCGTCCTCCCGACCATCGTGTGTGTACGCCAGTTGGGACACGATCCCTCCTGGCTCCGACAATAGCAGCTACCCGTTCGAGCGCACGGGTCGGCGCAGAATACGAGCGGTCCTCAAGCTGCCGGCGAGATGCACGTCACCGCGGGGCGCGGGGCCTTGTCGTGCACTGGCTCAGTGAACTCGCGCCGCCCCTCGCAACGACTGCCCCGTGGAGCAAAGAATGTTGCACGCCACTGCTGGTGATGAAAGCGTTTCGTTTAATACCGTATTTGTTCGACAGATGACGCGTCGCAGCATGAGTTCGCCGAATCGGCGAGGTGCAACATTCGGATCCTCGGCAGAATCTGTGGGTGGAAATCCGTCCATTTTCGGATTTCCCGCCGTTCCTGTGGGTCCCGACAGGCGGACAGCAGCTGCCGTCGACCAGGTGTGACTGGCGGCGTGAGGGGGCTTCGGCTCAGGATCCAGCACGGGGAAGTGCAAGCGGGAC
>JANTFM010000337.1 GCA_024763475.1 Acidobacteriota bacterium
TCTCGTCCAGAGCGCGATGCTCAGGTACCCTCAGGTCGGGGGACCGCAGCCACGCCGCCGCTCCTGCTCCTGCCGGCCATCGTGCCAAAGAGTCTTCCGGGGGTACTCGTGTCGCCGCCGCTCCTGCTCCTGCCGGCCATCGTGGAGAAGAGCTTCCCCGGGGTCGTCCTACCGTCTCCGCTCCTGTTCCTGCCGGACATCGTCGCGAAGAGACGTCCGGGGACCCTCGTGTCCGTGCAGGTCCTTGGCGTCTCGCTTCGAAGCGTCATCGAGCCTCTCCCATGAGTGATGCTGGCCTGGGTGAGAAGTGGCGGAAGCGTGTGGGAATCGAACCCACCCCCCGACGGCGCGACCGCCGGGGCGACTGGTTTTGAAGACCAGGAGGGACACCAGTCCCCGTGCGCTTCCATCCGTTAGAGCCAAGGCGGACGAGTATAGCGTAGACTCTCGCCAAGAGGAGATTGCACGTGCCACGAACCAGAGCTCTTTTCATACTCGCCTGCCTCCTGGGTCTATCGGTACTTCCTGCGCTGCCGGAAAGCAATCCGGGCATCGAAGCATCGGTTGTCCGCATCCTGAACCACGCGCAACGGGGTGACTGGTATTCCCCATGGAACGCCTCCGGTTCGCTGCGCAGCAGCGGCAGCGCCTTCATCATCGAGGGCGGCCGGATCATGACCAACGCCCATGTGGTCAGCGATACCCGCATGTTGCTTTTCTTTCTCGAGGGCGATCCCGAGCCCCACGAGGGGAAGGTCGTTGCCATCGGGCACGACTGCGATCTCGCGCTGGTCGAGGCTGTGGAACCGGGCCTGCTGGACGGCCTGCCGGTCGCTCGTTTCGGCACGCTCCCCGCGCTGCGCTCGGTGGTGGAGACCCGGGGTTATCCCGCAGGGGGAGAGCGCATCTCTTCGACCCGCGGTGTCGTCTCCCGCATCGAGATGCATGTCTTCGCGCACTCGGCGGTGGACGCCCACCTGACCGTGCAGACGGATGCTGCGATCAATCCGGGAAACAGTGGCGGGCCGGTCTTTCAAGACGGGAGGGTCGTTGGCGTCGCGTTCCAGGGTGTTGCCGGTCTCGATAACGTCGGCTTCTTCATCCCGACGGAGATCATCCAGCACTTCCTCGCGGATGTCGCCGACGGCATCTACGACGGCTATCCGGAACTTGGTGCGGCGACCGTGAATCTCGAGAACCCGGCGGCCCGCCGCAAGGCAGGAATGGGCCCGGGGCAGAGCGGTGTGATCGTCGATCGCGTTGCCCCGGCGAGCAGCGCGGAAGGCTTTCTCCAGGTGGGCGACATCCTGCTTTCGGTCGACGGGAGCGCCCTCGCGAACGATGGCACCACGATGATCGACGGCCTTCGCCTGGATCACGCCGTGCTGCTCGATCGCCACCAGGTGGGGGAGACGGTGCAGCTTGAGCTGCTGCGTCACGGTGAAGTCATCGCCGTTGACGTCCCGATGAAGCCGCTGGAGCGCGTGCGGCGGCTCGCCAACATCTATGATCGTCTCCCGCGCTACTACATCGTCGGTGGCCTGGTCTTCGTCGAACTCGATCGTGAGATGCTGAAGACCTACGGCAAGGACTGGTTCGCGCGGGCCGACAAGACCCTGATCTACGAGTCCTTCTTCCGGGAGATCGAGGCGCCGGAGACGAGCCGCCAGCACGTTGTGGTCCTGCTGCGCCGCCTGGATCATCCCGTCAACGCGGAGATGTCCTGGTTCAAGAATCTCGTCGTGGATCGCGTGAATTCTCACAGGATCGATGGTCTCGAGTCCCTCGTGAACGCCGTGGAGAGCAACAAGAAAAAGTACCATCTATTCGAGTTTGGCTACCACGGCCGCTTCGGAGTTCTCGACCGGGAAGCCGCCGAAGAGGCTCACCAGGAGATTCTCGACCTCTACGCCATCCCCCAGGATCGCCGGCTATGAAGATCCTTTGCGTTTTCTTGGCGCTGTCCGCGAGCATGGTGGCTCCCGCGATGGCCGAAGTCTCGCCACGTCCGTATGAGTCCCAGGTGGTGTCGCTGAAAGTCACCTTCCAGCGCTGGAACGAGGATCGTCCATGGACCAAGTTGCAGCCCCAGGTGCTCATGGCGTCTGCGGTGGTGATCGAAGGCCCCTATCTGCTGGTGGAAGCCCAGATGGTTCGGGAAGCCACGTTGATCCAGGTGGAGAAGCTAGGGCAGTCGCGCAAGTCCTACGCGCGTGTCGTTCAGATCGATCCGGAGGTGAATCTCGCTCTCCTCGCCGTCGATGAGGACGGTTTCTGGGACGATCTCGAGCCCGTCCGGCTGGCGGAGAGCCTGCCGACGGCGGGCACGCTCCGGAGCGTGCGCTGGAAGAACCGGCAACTGGAGGTTGCGGACTCCCGGGTCAAGCGCATCGAGGTGTTCACCAGCAGATACGGGAGCGTGGAACATGCCTTCATGTTGGTGACGACGGATCTCGCAGGCGGGGGGAGTTCCGAGCCTGTCTTCGACGATGGTCAGCTGGTCGGGCTGAGCGTCGCCCAGAACGAGCAGATCGCACGCGTCCTGCCTCCGGAGATCATCAGGACCTATCTCGAGCTTGCACTCTCCGGCGAAAGCTACACCGGCTTCCCCGCGATCCCACTGGTCTGGCAATCCAACAAGGACCCGGCGCTGTCGAGCTTCCTCGGCCTCGAGGGCGCGGCGCGCGGGGTCATCATCCGCGAAGTGCACTGGGGTTCGTCCGCCTGTGGCGTTCTGAAGGCGCGGGACATCCTGCTCTCGCTGGATGGCCATGAGATCGACTCGAGCGGGAATTACGAGCATCCGCGCTATGGGCGCCTGCTCTTCCCCCACATCCTCGTCGACGGCCATGGTGTCGGTGATGTTCTGCGGGCGCGCGTCCTGCGCGAGGGTCGCGAGGTGGATCTCGAGATGACCCTCCGCGCCTACCCGGAGCGCGGCCTCCTGATTCCTTGGCGCCGAGAGATGGGTTCGCCGCCCTTCATGGTGGCGGGGGGTCTCGTCTTCCGCGAACTCGACGGTGAGTTCCTGCGAACCTGGGGCAGCGAGTGGACGAGCAAGGCTCCCCCCTACCTGGTGACGCGGCACTATCTCAAGCGGCACAACCAGTCCCCGGAACGCCGCCGGATGATCCTGCTCGTGGGCGTCCTTCCGGCCCCGTACAACATCGGCTATCACAATCTCGGAAACCTCGTCGTGAGCGAACTCAATTCCCGGCCCATCGATTCCATCGGGGATTTGGCGGAAGCCTTCAAGCACCCGGAGGGCGGATTCCATACGATTCTCTTCGAGGCCAACGTACAGCGCGGCGAGGTCGTGCTGGATGCTGCCACCTTCGAGGCGGAGAGTGCGCGGATTCTCGAGGCCTACAACGTGCCGGCGGGATTGCGCGTGGAAGGCGGAGAGCTGCCGGGTTTTGGGCCCCTCTGTGTTCCGGAAGAGTGAATCAATGGTCAAGATCCTCATGGGGGGGGGTAGACCTCGCGGCGCTTGACGATGTAGAGTAGGCGCCCCGTGCGGCCTGTTCCGCACGCCTTGGTTGGGTCGACGCTTTCGGGGTGGTCGCCCGGCCGTGACACTGAGCCCCGATAGGTCTGAATCCGCAGGTCATGGCTACGCGTCTATACGTCGGGAACATCCCCTATTCGATGACCAATGATGAGTTGCGAGCGATGTTCGCCGAGCATGGCGACGTCGTGGACGTGCACGTCGTGATGGACCGTGAAACGGGCCGTGCGCGGGGTTTCGCATTCGTCTCTTTTGCCACTGACGACCAGGCCAATGCGGCGGTCGCCGCTCTCCACGAGAAGCGCCTTGGCGGCCGCCCCATGGTTGTCAACGTGGCCCGGGAGAGGGGTGCGGGAGCTCCCCCTCGCCCCGGTGGGCGGCCGGGTGCCCCTCCCCGTCCGGGTGGTCCCTCGCGTTCAGGCGGCCCCTCGCGCCCCGGTAGTCCCCCGCGCCCCGGTGGTCCCCCTCGGGGTATGAGCGGCCCGCGCCCGGGTGGCGCTCCGCCGATGATGCCCGAAGAGGACGGCGGCAAGGAGACCCGCCGCAGGCCGCGTCTTGGGAAGAAAAAGGGGAGAGCGGAAGGGTCTTCGAACGAGCGTTCGTCCTTCCGGCGTGCCGCCGAGGAGGAGGAAGAGGCCGTCTCCCGCGGATCGCAGGGCGGTTGGCGCAAGTGGATCGACGAAGACGACGATGTCGACGACATCAAGTCGCCCTGGGAAGAGGACGATGGCGTCCATGCCGACGAGGAACACGTCACCTCGGACAGCGACGTTGAGGCCCCGGATGATGGCAGCGATGGTGGGGGCGACGGCGACTCTTCCGGTCTCGGCGGCTCGCTCGCCGAGAAACTGCGGGACAGCTTGGGAAAGAAAAAGGACTAGCGCGGGTTGCTGATCGATGCGGCTTCCGCAGCGCCTTGACACGCGACGAAGCACTCTTT
>JANTFM010000338.1 GCA_024763475.1 Acidobacteriota bacterium
GTATCGATCTCTCGGAGGTCAAGGGTCAACCCGCCGCCCGCCGGGCTCTCGAGGTCGCTGCCGCCGGGGGCCACAATCTCATCCTCATCGGCCCGCCGGGATCGGGCAAGACGCTCCTCTCCCGGCGCATCGCCACCGTTCTCCCGCCACTGAATCGGGCCGAGGCCCTCGAGGCGACTCGCATCCACTCGGCTGCGGGCCTGCTCACCCCCGGCAGCGGTCTGATCGTGGACCGCCCCTTCCGCGCCCCGCACCACAGTATCTCTGCGGCGGGCCTCATCGGGGGCGGAGCGATGCCCCGGCCCGGTGAGGTCTCTCTCGCGACCGGTGGCGTGCTCTTCCTCGACGAACTTCCCGAATTCCCGCGTGCCGTGCTCGAGACCCTGCGCCAGCCTCTCGAGTCCGGCGAGGTCAGGGTCGTGCGGGCCTCGGGCAGTGCCCTCTTCCCGGCGCGCTTCCTCCTCGCCGCCGCCATGAACCCCTGCCCCTGCGGCTGGCACGGCCACCGCGGCAGCGGCCGCGACTGCCGCTGCTCCCGCGCCCAGATCGAGCGCTACCGCAGCAGGATCTCCGGTCCCCTGCTCGACCGCATCGATATCCATGTCATCGTGCGCAGCGTCAGCGTCGCCGCCCTCGCCAGCGAGAAGGAAGGCGAGAGCTCCGCCGCCGTCCGCGCGCGCATCATCGCCGCCCGCGACCGCCAGTCCGCCCGAAACCGCTCCCCCGTCTCCCCCTGGAACGCCCATCTCGCACCTCGTGAACTCCGCCGCGTCTGCCGCCTCCCCGCAAGTGCCCGCAAGCAGCTCGACCACGCGATGGAGACCCTCAAGCTCACCGCCCGCGCCCACGACCGCATCCTGAAAGTCGCCCGCACCCTCGCGGACCTCACAGGCAAGGCGCAGCCCGACGAGACGGAGATCGCCGAGGCGGTTTCCTATCGCGCGCTGGACCGGCCGGTGAGCTGGGGAGAGGGGTAGGGGGGGTGTTCCACGCGGCAGCGGCGGTTGTTGAGATTCTGTTCTGTCATGTGACGTCGAGGACAACGGTCAGGTGCACACACGCTTGATGACCGAGGCAATGAACAATGATGACTCTGCCCCTGTGATCTGTCGGTTCTTTGGTGTGATAGCTTCTTGTCATCTCTTGGGAGGGGAAGCCTGATGAAGAACCCAGTGGCGTTGACTCGTTTGCGTGGACACCTGACCATTTGGGTCCAAGGAGCCCACAATGCCGCGATCACATCCGCCATACCCTCCTGAGTTCCGTCGAAGAATCGTCGAAATCGTCCGGGCCGGGCGCAGCCGGAGGCCCTCGCCGAGGAGTTCGAGCCGTCCGCGCAGACGATCCGCGACTCGTGCAAGCAGGCCGATGCTGACGAGGGACATCGAGATGACGTGCTGAGCAGCGAAGAGCGGGAGGAGATACGTCGTCTGCGTCGCGAGAATCGAGTTCTTCGAGAAGAAAAGGAAATCTTGAATACAGCCGCGGCCTGGTTCGCTCGGGAGACCGATTCGATCCCCAAGAGGCGTTCCGATTCGTGAGATCGCATCAGGCCCAATTCCGAATCGTGACGATGTGCCGCGTACTGGGAGTCGCCACCAGTGGCTATTACGCCTGGCTTGTCAGGGAGCCGAGTGATCGCGCCATCAGCGATGAAGCGCTGTTGGATCGCATTCGAGAAATCCACAAGCGGTTCCGAGGGACTTATGGGGTGCCGCGAGTCAACGCTGAGCTGCGCGCTGACGGCGTCTCGATCGGCCGGAAGCGAATTGCCCGTCTGATGCGCCAGGACGCCCTGCAGGGCGTCAGCAGGCGCAAGAGTACGCAGACGATCTTGTCCAACGCGACTTCAACGCACCCGGTCCCAATCGCCTCTGGGTGGCCGATATCACCTACATTCCAACTTGGGCGGGATTTCTTTACTTGGCCGTGGTCGTCGATGCCTGGAGCCGACATGTCGTGGGCTGGTCGATGACCAATCATCTGAGGACCTCACTGGTCCTCGACGACCTGGATATGGCGCTCTGCCGCCGCCAGCCTCAGGACGTCATTCACCACTCCGACCAGGAGACACAGTACACCTCGATCGCGTTCGGCCTTCGATGCAAGGAAGCAGGGGTTCGTCCCTCCACGGGATCCGTTGGAGACTGCTACGACAACGCCATGTGTGAGAGCTTCTTCACCACGCTCGAATGCGAGCTTCTTGACCAACACCGCTTCCGCACCCTGGCCGAAGCGCGTCTCGCGGCCTTCGACTTCATCAAGGGCTGGTACAACCCTCATCGCCGTCACTCGTCGATCGGCTATCATTCACCCATCAACTATGAAAAGGAGCACCAAGACCGGCTAGAGATCGCAAGTTGAAAACTGTCCGCGAAAGCGGGTCAACTCCAGCTGCTGCAGATCTCTTGTACAACAGACCAACTGGGACACTGGTGGCCGCATGGGTACGGTGTCTCACAATCTGGGAGTAACGATTGTGCGTGCTGGGTTCGTGTGAGAAGAGATATTCTAGGCCACATTGTAGTGTTTGCCGAAGTCTGCGCAATAGGGGCGTGTTCGTTCTGTGAGACCGCGGCCAGAGTTCTGAGTTCTCGGGCTGAAACTTGGTCGCAGCGGAGTCCGTGATGGTGAAGGTCCTCTTGAGAAAAGCGGCGGTCTATTTCGTCCTGTGTATACCCTTGTCGCTGATCGCTGGGTTGCTATATGTTGTACTTTTGGCCAAGTTCGTTCCTAGTGACGACTTAGCATACGGGCAGTCATTGTCTCAGACTTTCTCCGATCCGTTCGTCTTAGTCATCTTGCTCGAGGGCAGTCTCATCCTAGGATTTCTTGCTTGGCTTCTCGCATGCGTTTTCCTGTTGCGTGTGGCTCCCCTCCCGAGCGTCGGGATCGTGGGTGGGAGCGTTCTCGTGCATATCCTCCTTGTGACCCCGCTTTCGCCTCCTTGGGCGTTTGTCACTCTTCCGGTCACACTTTTCGCTGCTATTCTGTTTGCGCGGCATCGTGGCCGAAGGACTCTTTAGCGTGAGCGCGCAATCTGAGGCGTTCAGTCCCCGTTCCGTGCAAGTCATCTAACGGAAAATCAAAGTGCCCCCCCAGGGATCTTGACAATAACATCCATTAGTTCAATTCCGGTCCTTACTCTTCGCCTTCCGACCTCCACGAGCGTGGCCGTCTGCGTGTGGCAGGCGTGCAGGAGCACCACAGCGGAGAGATCCAGCTCAGCATTCGTGATGTCACGGGTATGGTGGTGGCCGAGTCCCGTGTCGAGCCCAGAGTCGATGGTTCGGCGCTGAGTCGCGAATTCGTCTACGGTGTTGCCCAATGCGCCTCCCGCGCTGCCGACCGAGTCCGACGCAAGCGCGGGCGCGATGTTTCATGCTCAGCTCGAGAACCCGGGCCAAGGCTGCCCCGGCGTGGGCCCTGCGCCCACTCCAGAGATAAGCGCCTTCGCCAATCGCTTCCATCACCGCGACCACCTCGGGACTCTTCGCGTCGTCACGAGCGACAGCGGCACGGTGCTCGAAGCGCTGGACTTCTGCCCCTTTGGCATGGAGATGGCGTTTCGTGGTGCTGGGTCTTCGAGCTCGCGGAAGTTCATGGGCCACGAGCGGGATGAGAGAACCGGGCTGGACTACATGAGGGCGCGGTACAAGGGCAGCTGGTCGGATCGTTTCGCGAGTGCGGATCCGATCCGTGCTGCGTCGGTTTACGCGCCGACGTCGTGGAATCTATACGCGTATGTTCTCGGCAACCCGATCTCGTACAGTGATCCGAGTGGACTGAGCGCGGCGGCGGAGGACACGCCAATCCAAACAGAGCACCAAGACGACATTACGGTCGTCGCGTCGTTCTTGCCTGCGGTATTTGCCGCGACCTTGGGCGGTTCCACGCTGGTGCCACTAGAGTTCACCGCACCCAATACTCCGCCTGAAGTCGTGATCTATCTTCTGAGGAAGAACGATCTTGACTCGGTCAAGAAAATGAAGCAGAAGGCCTGTGAACTCGCGCTCGAGAGCTTCATACCAGACGAGGACACTAATACGGTCGGTCTTGGCGGGATCGGAGGGGCAGCCATGGGATGGCAGGTAGCCGGGAAGCTTGGAGTAACTGCAGACGGGAAGGTGCTGGCAATCCTCGAGGTCGGCTGGGGAGGCGTAATCGGAGAAATATTATCCGGGGGATTGGTGAGAGGCGGGATGGAAACAGACGAGGCGGCGGCCATTCGCGGATGGGGTGCTCAGGGCGGAGGGTCGTTTACCCTCGGGCCTGGGTGGGGAGGTGAGAGAATGACGAATCTGACAAATGGGCACCCATCGGAAAGGTGGAAGGGAGGTGAGTTCAACGTGACTGCTGGGCAGGGACTCGAGGTGCACTTAATGGTTACATGTACTTGGGT
>JANTFM010000339.1 GCA_024763475.1 Acidobacteriota bacterium
CTCGTGCGACCGCACGGGGAGACTGCAACGATCGAAAGGCCCCCCCTTCCTGGCCGCTGACCAGGATCTCTTCGAAGAGTTCGACCTCTCGATGATGGAAGTCCCGCTTCTCAGAGGTCACGATGTGCTTGATTTCCTCACTAACCTCACGGCTGAGTGAGAGTTCCCGGCGCAGCGCATCGAGCACGCCCACCTTGGCGCTCACGACCGCACGCAGCGCATCACAGGGATCGACACGGGATCGTGCGGCCGCCGTCATCGAGGAAAGAAGCTCCTCCTCGAGCGCCTGCATGCACAGGTCAGCCATCTCCTGCTTGCCACCCGGGATGTGGTAGTAAAGCGCCCCCTTGACGACACCCAGATCGCTGGCGATCGCCGAAAGGGAGGTCTTGCGAAAGCCCGTGCTCGCGAAATGCTCACGGGCTTTGGCCAGGATCTGCTCCCGAGTCACCTTCATCGTGCGGCCCCCTCGCCTGCCATCGTGTCTCGCCCGAGGTCAGCTCAGGTCCTTGAGCAATTCCTTCAGCAGCGCCCAGAAGTTGCCCACCGTCTCCACATTCACCCGCTCTCCAGGAGCATGTGCCGAGCGGATATCCGGACCGAAGGACACCATGTCCATTCCGGGAATCCGCTCACCAAGCAGTCCGCATTCGAGACCCGCGTGAATCGCCGTCACGTCCGGCGTCTTTCCAAAAAGCCTCTCTGCGGCACGCAGGGTCAGATGCAGGACGTGGGACTCCATGTCCGGCTTCCAACCCGGATATCCGCCGTGCTCGACCACGTTGGCACCTGCGAGCGTACCGACGGACCCCAGGGTATCGAGAACATCCCGCAGCGCGGGCGCGACCGACGAGCGCGAGCAGGAGATCGTATGGATCGTATCCGCCTCTGTCGTGACCACGCCCAGGTTGGTCGAGGTCTCGACGAGACCTGGCAGCTCCTGGCTCATCGCGATCACGCCGGAAGGGATCCCGCGCAGGAGGCGCAGCGCGCGGGACGTGTCGATCCGGGAGAAGGTCTTCGCCGGAGCATCGACCTCCTCGAACTTGATCTCGAGCCCGTCATCCAGGCCGGCGTACTGCAGGAGCAGGGCATCCCGAGCCGTCTCAGCGGCCGTACGCAGGCCAGGCACCTCGCTCTTGGGCACGCAGACGACGGCTACCGACTCGCGAGGGATCGCATTCCGCTTGCTGCCCCCTTCGATCGAGTAGAGCAAGAGGCCAGTCGCGGACGCCGCCTGCTGCAGCACGCGCGCCATCGCCCGAATCGAGTTGAGACGGTTGGTGTTGATGTCCAGTCCCGAGTGCCCCCCCTTCAGCCCGGAAATCGCAACCCGGAACGCCACGTGATCCGCCGGCAGATCCTGCGGGTCCATCTGGAGCGCCATCTTCGTGTCGCAACCGCCGGCACAGCCGGCGTAGAGCGTGCCGTCTTCCTCGGAGTCGAGGTTCAGCATCACACGCCCGCGCACGATCGACGGATCCAGCTCGATCGCACCGGTCATGCCGGTCTCTTCGTCGATTGTCATCAACAGGTCGAGGGGGCCGTGGACGACATCCTTGTCTTCCGCCGCGGCCATACCGGCCACCACGCCGATCGCGTTGTCTGCACCAAGGGTCGTCCCGACCGCCTTGATCCATCCGTCCTCGAGGACGACCTCGATCTTCCCCTGCTCCGCGTCGTTGGGGCTGTCTGAATCCCGCTCGCAGACCATGTCGAGGTGCCCCTGGATCACGACGACCGGTGAGGCCTCCTTGCCGGGACTCGCCGGGACATGGACACAGAGGTTACCGATCTCGTCGTGCTTGACCTCGAAGCCGAGGGACTGGGCCCATTGCAACACGTACGCCTTGACCGCCTCCTCCTGCCCGGAGGGACGGGCGATCTTCGTGATGGCAGAGAAGTGCTTCCACATGGTCTCCGGCTGGAGTCCGGCAAAGGGATCGGCGCTCATTGGGGACATCTCCATGAAAACCCGGGAATCCTGGGAGCCCGGGATGGGTAGGAAAGACTGAATTCTACCCGCCCCAAGGCGTTCGCGGTAGCCAGACCATGAGAACGCGGAAGTGACTCTTGGCGAAAGGCGCTTGTCATAGGCCGAGAACCGTCATAAAAGACCGTGTGCCCGGCCTGGCCGGGCCCCCACCAGGCCTGCGCAACGCTCAGGCCCGCATCGGAGCGAAACCCATGTCCCGTACTCTCTTGGTTACCCTCGTAGTTCTGGCCCTGCTCTTCGCTGTCGCCATGTTTGGCGGCCTGTGGTTCATGGGGCGCTATAACGCGATCGTCGAGCGAAACGAAGACGTAACGGGTCAGTGGAGCCAGGTAGAGAACAACTACCAGCGGCGGATGGACCTGATTCCGAACCTCGTCGCCACGGTCAAGGGCGTCGCCGACTTCGAGAAGGAGACCTATACCGCCGTTGCGGAAGCCCGCGCCAATGCCGGCAAGGTCAAGTTGTCTCCGGAGCTTCTGAACAACCCCGGTGCTTTCAAGCAGTTCGAGCAGGCTCAGAGCCAGCTATCCTCTGCGCTTTCCCGCCTGCTGGTCACCGTCGAGCGCTATCCGGAACTCAAGGCCAATGAGAACTTCCGCGACCTCCAAGTCCAGCTGGAGGGTACGGAAAACCGCATCGCGGTCGCGCGAAAACGCTTCAACGACTCGGTCAAGACCTACAACACGATGGTCAAGAAGTTCCCGGATCGCCTCGTCGCCGGGCTAGCCGGCTTCGCCCCTCGCCCCTACTTTGAGGCCCAGGCTGGTGCCGAACAGGCACCGAAAGTCGAGTTTTGATTCGATTCCGTCACCTCCTGGCAGCCTCCTTGCTGCTACTGTGCGCGGGCCTCGGTCCCGCGCTCGCACTGGTCGTCCCGCCGGCCCCGCCGCGCTTTGTCTACGATGGCGCGGCGATTCTCGACGGCACCGGCAAGGCGGCGCTCGAAGCGCGCCTGATGCAGCTGAACCAGGAAAAAGGCCTGCAGATCGGCGTGGCCATCTTTCCGTCCCTGGAAGACGAGGCTCTCGAGGACTTCTCGATGCAGGTCGCCGAGTCCTGGCAGCCGGGCTTTGCCGGCCGGGATGACGGGGTCCTGCTCTCCGTCTTCCTCGAGCAGAGAAAACTGCGCATCGACGTCGGCTATGGCCTCGAGGGCGCCATCCCGGACATTGTCGCCGGCCGGATCATCCGCGAACGGATCGGGCCGGCCTTCCGCACGGGGCACTACGCAGAAGGGTTGCTGAACGCCGTAAACGCGCTCGCGGCGGCCGCCGAGGGTGAGACGGTCGCCCCACCACCCCACCGTGGCGATGCGCGGTCCCGCTCTCGCGGGGTCGCGGTCATCGCACAGATCATCTTCTTCGTCATCTTCCTGCTCATCGCGAGGGCAAGCCGCTCCCGGCGCCTGGGAAAGGGCACTTCGGCCCTGCCCTGGTGGTTGCTGCTGCTCTACGGTTCGAACCGTTCGCGGCGCCACGGCGGCTGGGGTGGTGGCGGTGGCGGCGGATCGTTCGGAGGAGGCGGGTCTTTTGGCGGCGGCTCCTTTGGCGGTGGCGGCGCGTCGGGAGGATGGTGACATGAGCCGGAATCAGCCCGCAGAGTCCGCCCGGAGGGCCCACAAGGCCGGCACGACCTGCCTCGTGCTGGGTTTCCTGTCTGGCCTGGCGTCCATTGCCTGGCTCTTTCTCTTCTTCAACCTGCCCCGCGACTCCTGGGAGTTCCCGTCGCCGGCCGCGCCCCTCTTGCTCATCCTCTTCGCCGGGATCGTCTTCACGCTGGGGATCGTCCTGAGAGTGCGGGCCGAGAAAGTCTTGCGCATCCTGCCCCTGACCTTCCTCACGCCGGAGGAAGAAGACCAGGTGCTCGCCGCGATCCGGAGCTTCGAGTCCCGCACTTCGGGAGAGATTCGCGTACACCTCGAGGCCTCGCTCGAGGGCGAACTCCTCGAGCAGGCCCAAGCCACCTTCGAGCGGATCGGGATGACGAAGACCGCGCAGCGCAACGCTGTGCTCTTCTTCGTCGTCGTCGACGAGCATCGTTTTGCGGTCCTCGGTGACCAGGGAATCGACGAGAAGGTCGCGGAGGATTTCTGGCGGGACTGCGTGGCCCGGGTTCGCGAGCGCTTTAGCGAAAGACGCTATGCGGAGGGGCTCGTCGAAGGCATCGAGATCGCCGGAGCCGCACTCGCCGAGTACTTCCCCATTCAACCCGACGACGTGAACGAGTTGCCCGACGGGATCTCCCGCTAGCAGGGACCAGCGTAGGGACCAGCGTAGGGACCAGCGTAGGGACCAGCGTAGGGACCAGCCCGAGCGGAGCGAGGCCGGTCCGGTCGGGCGCAGCACGACGCGCGAAGCGCCCTGTGTTTGCTTGCGTTTGCACCCCTGCCTTCGGC
>JANTFM010000340.1 GCA_024763475.1 Acidobacteriota bacterium
TCACGCTCGGCCTCGTGACCTTCGAGAACGCTGGCGCGATTCTCGCGCGAGTGGGTCTCGAGGGATCCGCGGGGTTGCCCTTTTTCATTCATCTTTTCCTGGTCAGTGTGCTCGTCGCGTTCTTCCCGTTCTCGAAACTGATGCATATGGCGGGCGTCTTCATGTCTCCCACACGGAACCTGGCCAACAACAATCGCGCGAAGCGCCACATCAATCCCTGGAACCCGAGCGCGGAGGAGGTGCATGTCCACACCTACGAGGCGTGGGAGGACGACTTCCGCGAGAAGCTGGCTGCCATCGGATACCAGCTTGAGAGAAAGGGTGAATAGAGATGGCTGAAAAGACCCCCCAGGAACTCCTGCAGATCAGCTACGCCCCGCCGCGCAAGGATTGGATGGACCCTTCCGTCGACTTCGAAGCGCACCGCGGTAGCTGGAGCTACCCCGGTGCCGCCAAGAACCTCGAGTACCTCGGCTTTCCCAATGCTCGCGAGTGGTCCCCGGTGGATGACGATTGGAAGCTGCCGGAGAACTGGAAGGAGATCATCTACGACGGCCTCAAGGAGCGGCTCGCCAAGTATCGTTCGCTGCGTGTCTTCATGGACAGCTGCGTGCGCTGTGGTGCCTGCGCCGACAAGTGCCACTTCTTCATCGGCTCGGGCGATCCGAAGAACATGCCGGTCCTGAGGGCGGAACTTCTCCGCTCGGTCTACCGCAAGGACTTTACCTTTGCGGGCCGCATTCTCGGGAAGCTGGCCGGCGCGCGGGAGCTGAGTTCCGAACTGCTCAAGGAATGGTATTACTACTTCTTCCAGTGCACCGAATGCCGCCGTTGCTCGGTCTTCTGCCCCTACGGCATTGACACGGCCGAGGTGACGATGATCGCCCGCGAGTTGCTGAATCTCGTCGGATTGAACATCAACTGGATCATCGAGCCGGTCGCGAACTGCGATCGCACAGGAAACCACCTCGGTATTCAGCCTCACGCCTTCTTCGACAATATCGAATTTCTGGTTGAAGAAATAGAGGAAACGACCGGGCTCAAGCTCGATCCACCGATCAACAAGAAGGGGGCCGAGGTCCTGGTCGTGATCCCCTCGGCGGACTACTTCGCCGACCCGGGCATCTATACCTTCATGGGCTACCTGATGCTTTTCGAACACATCGGCCTGGACTACACGCTGACCGCCTACGCGTCGGAGGGCGGTAACTTCGGGCTCTTTACCTCTCATGACACGATCAAGCGTCTGAACTACAAGATGTACGCCGACGCGAAGCGCCTCGGCGTGAAGTGGATCCTCGGTGGCGAGTGCGGGCATATGTGGCGGGTTGTCCACCAGTACATGGACACGATGAACGGCCCGGCGGACTTCCTCGAAGTGCCGGTCAGTCCGATCACCGGAACGCGCTTCGACAACGCGGCCTCGACCAAGATGGTGCATATCACGGAGTTCACCGCGGACCTCCTCCACCACGGCAAGCTCAAGTACGACCCGGCGCGGAACGCTGGCGTGATCCCGACCTTCCACGATTCGTGCAATCCCGCGCGTGCCATGGGTTTGATCGAGGAGCCACGCTACATCCTGCGCCGTATGTGCCAGGAGTTCCACGAGATGCCCGAGAACACGATTCGTGAGCAGACCTTCTGCTGTGCCGGAGGCGCTGGGCTCGGCAACGACGAGAACATGGAAATGCGTATGCGCGGCGGCCTGCCCCGGGCGAGCGCCGTGCGGCATGTGCATGAGAAACACGGTGTCAATCGCTTGACCTGCGTGTGCGCGATTGATCGCGCGACCCTGCCACCGCTGATGGAGTACTGGGTCCCCGAGGTCGATGTTTCGGGTGTGCACGAACTCGTGGGGAATGCGCTGATCATGGACGGGGAAAACGAGAGAGCCACGAATCTGCGGGGCGAGCCGATTCCCGGAAGGGAGGCGAGCGATGTATGACGCAGGCAAGGTGATTGCCGGTTTGCTGATCGCGCTGGTCCTCTTTACGCTTCCCGTGCTCTATCACGTCGTTTCGGGGGAGAGTGTCGCGATCGAGAAACTCGAGCTGGGAGTGCCCGAGGGCGTGACGGAGTGCGTCAGGTCTGCTGATTTCATGCGTCGCGAACACATGCATCTCCTGGTGGACTGGCGTGACGCGGTGGTGCGGGAGGGAAAGCGCATCGACGAAGAGAGCGGCTTCCGGATGAGCCTGACCGCGACCTGCCTCGGCTGTCACCAAAAATCCCAGGAGTTCTGCTTCAGGTGCCACGAATTCTCCGGCGTCAAGACCCCCTATTGCTGGGAGTGTCACGTCGATCCGACAGGGAGTCAGTGATGTCGATGGACCGTAGAAAGTTCTTCCACCTTGCGACCTGTGGAACGCTGGGTCTGGCCGGGGCCTCCCTGCCGATCGTGCGAGCTGGTGTCCGTGGGAGTTGGCTTCCCTCGGGAGAGGCACTGGCTGCCAAGCGCTGGGCGATGGTCGTGGACCTCAAGAAAGTCCTCGAGAAGGAAGACTCGGCGAAGCTCATCAAGGCCTGTCACAGTGCCCACAATGTGCCCTCGATCGACGATCCGCAGGAAGAAGTGAAGTGGATCTGGGAGGAGCACTTCGAGGAGGTCTTTCCGGAGCAGTCGCACGAGTTCCTGCCCGAGTCGCTCCACGAGAAGCCGGTGCTCGTCTTCTGCAATCACTGCGACAACCCGCCCTGCGTGAGGGTCTGCCCGACCCAGGCGACCTGGAAGCGTGAGGATGACGGCGTCGTGATGATGGACTGGCACCGCTGCATCGGCTGTCGCTATTGCATCGCCGCTTGCCCCTACGGGTCGCGTTCGTTCAACTGGAGGGATCCGCGACCTTCTATCGCAGAGCAGAATCCGAGCTTTCCGACGCGTACTCGCGGTGTGGTCGAGAAGTGCAACTTCTGCGAAGAGCGTCTGCGCCGTGGAGAGTTACCGGCCTGTGTCGAGGCCTGCGAGCACGGTGGACTGGTCTTCGGTGACCTCGAAGATCCGGATTCCGAGGTGCGCAAGCTGCTGAGAGTGCGCCACTCCCTCCGGCGGCGGCCCGGCCTGGGAACCAAGCCTTCGGTGTTCTACCTTGTCGATGATGTTTGCGAGGACACCGTCAAAGAGATCCTGGGCGAAGACCTTCAAGAAGCTAACGGCAGGTAACGGAGCGACTCTCTCATGCTTGAAAAAGCGCTCAGCGGTGACAAACGCTACTGGAGCTGGATTGGCACGCTGCTGGTCTTGATTGCCGCAGGAGCCTTCTGCTACACCCTGCAGCTCAGGAACGGCCTGACGATCACCGGCCTGGGACGAAACGTGACTTGGGGCTTCTACATCGCCCAGTTCACCTTTCTTGTCGGGGTGGCCGCTTCGGCAGTGATGGTCGTTCTGCCCTACTACCTGCACGACTTCAAGGCCTTCGGACGCCTGACGGTACTCGGCGAGTTCGTCGCCGTCTCTGCCGTGATCATGTGCCAGCTCTTCATCCTGGTCGATCTCGGCCAACCCGGGCGGATGATGAACATGATCCTGCATCCTTCGCCCCGTTCGGTCCTCTTCTGGGACATGATCGTGCTCTGTGGCTATCTCGCGCTCAACGCGGCGATCACTCGCGTGGCCCTCGTCTCGGAGCGCCGCGGAGAGGCGCCTCCGGCGTGGATCAAGCCGGTGATCCTGCTCTCGATTCCCTGGGCCGTCAGCATCCACACCGTCACGGCATTCATCTACTCCGGTCTTGCGGCGCGCCCATTCTGGATGACGGCCGTGCTGGCCCCCCGTTTCCTTGCCTCGGCGTTCGCCGCGGGCCCCGCCCTGCTGATCCTCTTCTGTCTGGTCCTCCGGCGTGTGTCACGCTTCGAGGCGGGAAAGAGCGCGCTCGCCAAGCTCGTCGTGATCATGACCTACGCCATGCTGGCGAACATCTTCTTCATCCTGATGGAGCTGTTCACCGCCTTCTACAGCTCGATTCCTCACCACATGGAGTACTTCCAGTTCCTCTATCTCGGGCTTCACGGGGAGCATGGGCTCGTGCCCTGGATGTGGTGCTCGGCGGCGTTGGCTGTGATCAGCGTGGTGGCGCTCCTCTCGGGCCGCTGGCGGGATTCACCGTCGATCCTCGTGCTTGCCTGCATGGCGACTGTCGTGTCGATCTGGATCGAGAAGGGGCTCGGCATGGTCGTTACCGGCCAGGTTCCGAGTCCACTGGGGCACGTCAGCTCCTACGTGCCGACGCTGCCGGAGCTGCTGATTTCCGCAGGCATCTACGCGGTCGGTGCGCTCCTGGTTACGGTCTTCTACAAGGTCACGCTCGCGTCCCGCGGCGAGTTGCAGAACTAGGAGACCGCGCCTTCCATGGCTACTTCTCGCCATATTGTCATCGTGGGGGCCTC
>JANTFM010000341.1 GCA_024763475.1 Acidobacteriota bacterium
GCTGGCTTGGATCTCCGTTTTCCCAGATCCTCTGGGCGTCGAAGTGGGATCGGGTTGCGTCCGGATAACCGACCCGGTGGATCGCGGCAAGATCTCCGGCGTTGTAGATCTCCATAAGCTCCGTCAGCGATGGATGCAGGGAGGCAAAGCCGTTGAGATCGATTGCCATCTCCTGGGGGATGAACAACGTCGGCCGGTTGGTGGTGTTGTAATCGGAATCCCCGTGGGGAATCAGCGTGTTGAGCCCATCATTGGCGCCCCGCAACCAGAGAAACAGCAGTCGCTTGTTGCTGTGGGGTCCATCGGCAGCCAGGGTGTTTTGCAAAAACGGTGAAGGCAGTAGCGAGCCCACGCTCAGTCCGGCGGCTGTCATGCCGGTGCGTTTGAGGAAGCTTCTGCGGTCAAGTCCTGTCTTGCGATCTCTCATCAGGGCCTCCTAACGCTCATTGAATTGGGAAAAACCGAGCATGAAACCAACCGCTTCGCGGATTCGGTTGTCGTCATAAGGCGAGGGGTTGCCCAACGCGTCGGTTTCGAGATAGGTAATCGCCCGCTGTCTCTCGGCGGGGGTGAGTGCGCCGCCGTAGAACAGGTCTGAGAAGAAATCGACGATCTGCTCTGCGGTGCTCAATCCATAGTCGGAAACCATCTGCGTGGTTTCGGTCCGGTAGAAGAACCAGTCCCAAGTCAGTGCCAACCCCATATCCTGGCGGGAGAGTAACTGGTTGGTGCCGATCCAAGCCCCGCCGTCATCGGGATAACCATCTGGTTCAACGCGGAAATAGGGCATATGGGCCATGGCGGCGAGCCAGTTGTAGAGCAGGGGGCTTGCAAAGCTGGCCTCTGTCTTGCCTCGCAGGGCCCGGTAGGCGGCCAACTCATGGACCTGGGGAGTTTTTAGCTTGCTGCCGACAAAGTCCGGATCAAAAAGCCACTCCGCACGCAGGACCGAGCGAGTGACCTCCCGCAGGTCGCCTCCGTGGGCGTTCCAGTCCACCACAACGGAATCAACCATCTCCTGGGTTGGGTTGTCGGTGATGAAATGGCGAAGGAGCTTTCTTGAGATGAATTCGGCCGTGCAGGGGTGGGCCACGATGGCGTCGAGTGCGAGTCCTACGTCATCGATGCCACTGTCCGGATCCGCCGAGGTGTCGGGAATGATGGCCTCGAAGGCTGAACCGGGGAAAAGCATCTTCTGGCCGTGGTCATGGTTTGCCACGTTGAAATTGGAAACCCAGCGGCCGGCCAGGCCGAAGTTGGGATCTGTACAGGGCGCCAGCGGGTCGTCGGCATCGGCGAAGGACTTCTTGCACACTTCCCAGCCGGTGAAGACTCGGGCCAGCTCACGAATGTCGGCCTCGTCGTAGCCGCAGTCGACTCCCATCGCAAACAGTTCCATCACCTCTCGGGCATAGTTTTCGTTGGGGCGCTCCGCGATGTTCACCACGTTGTCGAGGTAGATCATCATTGCAGCCGACAGGGTGCTCGCCTCGAGCATCTCGCGGAAGGTTCCGGTCAGGGCGAGATCCCGAAAAGAGTCCTCCTCCCGCAGATGCAGATCCACGGCATTGCGGTGTGTCTTTTCCGCATTTCCGAGGAGAGGCCCGAAGAGGAACTCGAAACTCTTGACGTAGTTGGTTGTCAGGTGGTTCTGCCAGAAAAGGGTCAATTCCCGTTCCAGTTGAGCCCAGGAGTAGAGGTTGCGGTCGGTGCGTTTGTAGACCAGCTCCTGGAATGTCTCGAGCGAGGACCAATGCATCTCACGATTGTTGAAAAGAGAGTTGGAGGATTGGTCGATCGTCTCTGGCGCAAGCTGTTCATCCACGTACCCCTGCCAGCCGAGTGTGTCGATTCGCTCGCTCTGCCATTCGCTCCATCCAAACCCCAGGCGGTTGAGGATATGGTGCTTGATCAGCGGCTCACAGGGGGCCAGGAGGGAGCGCTCCGCGCCCGAAGATTCTGTACCCGGTGTGCCTTCCCCTTCGAGGTCTGCGGCCGCGGTGACGAGGAAAAGATACGCGTTGCCGGTCGGAGGAGAGGCGAGAGACTCGAACGTTGTATCCGTGATTCGTGTGGCATGGCAGCGCGGAGGGATTCCACGCAGGAGTTCGTCTCCCAGACCGCGGTAGATGTGGTACTTGTCCGCACCGGGGGTCGCATTCCAGCTCAATGTGGATCCGGAATCGATCAGCAGGTCCGTGACCTCCTCCGGAGGCGCTGCGTGGACAGGCAACGTGGCCGCGGCAATCCATGCGATCGCTGCGACGACCGCGAGAAGTGAACCTCTGCGCATAACTCTCCTCCCTTTACTCAGTCTGCGGGGAGCTGGCATTGAAGAGAGAAAATCACTGGCGTGCCTGGGCAGAAGAACTCCAGCCGGCAACCCGAACTCCGCTCTCTTCATATACGCAGGACTTACTGGCGGTGCAATAAGATTAACTCTGGAGTAAGCACATCGTCGGGTTGCCGGGGCTTCACGATTACTTCGTAGGTGCCCGAAGCCGCTGTACTTGATCAGGCAACAGTTTTGGGACGGAAACAGAGAGATCGAGTTTTCCGGGGGACAATTGAAGAGGAGTTCGCGATGGAGACCCCCGGTTTGAGGGATAGGAAGATCCATGGGGCTTCCTGTTCCTCGTGGATCCGAATTGCGCGCAGTGATTCCGTCGTCATGTGTCGAACGAATTCAGAATTTTGGACGGAGCGACTCCCTCGCGAAGAAGGGCGTGCAACATTCTTCGCTCCACGGGGGACTCAATACAAGATGGGGTTCTTGGTAGGGACACGCGGTCGTAGAGGATCTTGAGGCGCAGACGTTTCGGACGTGCCTAAACCCGCTGCTGGGGGTGTACCGGTGCGAGCAACTCGTCGACGACCCATTCGGTGCTGAAGTGGATCTGCGTTCGGTCCAGCACGAGGAGCGACAGATCTCATCTTGAGTCGATCGAGCCTTCGCTTTCATCCGAGATCCTACGAAGGATCTACATAGGCGCAAAAAACGGGGCGGGAGAAGGGGGCCCTCCTCTCCCGCCCCTGCCGGGTACGGCCGCCGTCCTACTTGACGACGAGGGGCTGACTGTTGTACCCGATCAGTTGTCCTGGTGAAACGACGCCGTTCTTGACGTCCATCAGATCATCGATGCGCTCTACGAGTTCTCCGGAGGCAGACCAGACTTCAAGGGAGATCGCGTCCTGAGTCGCATTCACGAGGAAGAAGTTGTACTGGGAGGTGAGGCTGAAGCAAGACGTGGAGCCCGCCGGGCATGAAGCAGCGTTCTCGTCCCAGTAATCGTTCCAGGGCGTGTGGCTTCTCGTGTAGTAGGGTGCGCCGGCTCCGCCGCAGGTGAAGTACCAGACGGGATGAACGAGTCCGGGAATCGGTGAGCAGCTCTCGCCGTCTTCGCAGACGACGTCGTTGGCGTTCGTATCATCGATAGCGGGGACCCCGGCGGGGACCTGATCGCTAATCAGAACCTTGCTGTAGTTGTGCTCATCCGAGGTGAGTACGGCGGCGACCTTGCTCGATGCTGCCACGACCCTCGCGAAGTTGTTCCGCATCTCGATGATGCCCTCGCTCTCAGGGATCAGCACATCGTTCGCAGCATCGTAAGTCCACGCCCGCTTGTTGTTGTTTCCGTGGTACCACATGGCGTCGTGCGTGTGCCCCCCGTTGGGGAAGATCGGTTCTTGCGCGTAGAGAACGACGTACTTGATCGTCGAATCCGTCTCGGCCTTGGCGAGTTCCCGGGCGATCCACTCAAGCTGGTCCGGGAAGATCCACCCTTCCGGCGCTCCGCCCCACAGCTCGACGCGGTTGCGGTCGGTGAACCAGTAGTTGTTGTTGAAGGCGATCATCAGTAGCGGGCCGGCCTGGTAGGAGAAGAGGTTCTCGTCATAGGAGGGACGACGGGGATTGCTGGGCTGCGGCCCGTTGCTCGGGTTGACGAACTCGTCAGCGAAGACGGCTTCGGCGCTTTCCGTGTCGTAGGGCCAGCGATCGAGAGTTACGTACTCGCCGGTCTCGGGGTGCGCGAAGAAGCGCAACAGAGTCTCGTGGTTGCCCATGGCGGGGAAGATCGCGTGGCTTGCGCCAAACCCGGCCATCGCCTGCTTCCATGCCTGAAGTTGGTAGCGGAAATCGTCGACCGAGGTCGAGTAGCCATTGATGAGGTCACCACCTTGCGCCCAGAAGTCTGCACCCTTGAGGAACGCGAGGTTCGCTTCTTTCTCCATGATTTGCATGTTCACGCCCATCATGGTGCGCTCACCCCCGCCAATTCCCTCGCGACTGTCGCCGGCGTAGCCGAAGCTCACCGAGCCCTCGCCCTTGAGCGGAGCTGACTTGAAGGCCCACTCCTTGGTCCGGTACCCGTTCTCCAACTCCAC
>JANTFM010000342.1 GCA_024763475.1 Acidobacteriota bacterium
TCATCAGACGTCTCTCGATCTCCGGCTGGACCGCCGTGATGGCCATGGCGCCGGGATGAGCGACGCTGCGCTCGACCGAGACATAGCCTTTTCGGAACAGACGCGCAGCGAAGGGCGTCAGCTTCTGCTTCGTTTCATCGAGGAAGAAGAGCTGTCCCCCCACGAGCGGCGCGAACTCACTCTCGAGGGCCGACAAGGTGTTGAGCACATCTTCAAGAGCGTGGTAGATCGTGCCGCCCTCTTCGCTGGGAGCCTGCATGACGTGAATCGAACTCATCGCGAAAACCTCCCGCCGGCTCTCTTCAGCATTTGTCGGCTGACCGGCTCGGCCTTGATTATACAATGCCTCTCTTCTTTCCTTCGACACGACCTGCCGCCGCAGGGCAGTGCGCCCCGAGTGCAGGATTCAACCCAGGGCAGCGCGCCCCGAGTGCAGGATTCAACCCAGGGCAGCGCGCCCCGAGTGCAGGATTCAGCCCAGGGCGGCGCGCCGTGAGTGCAGGATTCAGCCTAGGGCAGCGCGCCCCGAGCGCGGGATTCAGCCCAGGGCGGCGCGTCCCGAGTGCGGGATTCAGCCCAGGGCACCGCGCCGTGAGTGCAGGATTCAACCCAGGGCACCGCGTCCCGAGTGCGGGATTCCACGCGGCCATTATCCTGCGGGATTTGCTCATCTTCTCGATGTCGGGCCTCCGCGGGACTTGACGGCAGCCTCTCCCTTGCCGACCATGAGTAGAGGATCCCCCATTGTGACTTCTGATCTGACCATGGAAACGCTGCTCGACGAGAAGGGTGCCGCGCTCACCACGCGGGTACTCGAGCGTCTCGATGCCCTACCGGCAGCCGGGGGAGGCGCGGGTGCGGAAGCCGTGCGAGCCGGTCTGGAGCGGCTGCGTGCGATCTCTTCGGCAATGGAGACCTTTCCGCCACTCTCGAAATGCCAGATCCTCGGCACGAGGCGCAGAGACCTCGATTCACTGCTCTCTCACTTCGCGAAGGCCGAACCCTATTCGATCGACACCTATCTGCCAACTCGCGCCACGCTGGCCAGGACCTACGGCCTGGCGAAGTTCAATTTCTTCCGGATGATCAGCTACGTGATCTCGGAGTTTCTCGGCGGCGCCGGTGATCTGGAGACGCTGAACGGGGAGGCCCGATCCACCGCGCGCGCCGCAGCCTCCACGCTCATCGCAGAGGATGTGCTGCGCTCGATCGCCTGCGATTCAGGCCTGGAGCTCGACCTGCGCCGCCTTTCCGCGCGCCGACTCACCGAGTTCTGGGATCAGCGGGCACGGCGAAGTCTGGAGGATTTCGCCCCCCTGCTCCACTCGGCATGGCGCGCTAAGGCGGGCGTCGAGATCTGCTACGGCACCCTCGCGGGTGTCAGCGAGATGCTTCAGATGGCGAGCGCCGGCATCGACCCCGATTTCGTCGAGTACTTTGGAGCTGCCGGCCCCAATTCCGAGGAGTACCAAGCCTTCCAGGAGTTCCTCTTCAATGCACTATACGAGGAGCTCTGCAAGATGCGCGCGTACATGCGCGAGCACGAGAAAGCGGCGCTGGATCCTGCCCTGGTCGCCGACCTGTTCGACGTCGCTCCCGAACGTCTCCACCGTACGACCATGACGGCCGAGGACCTCTTCTTCACCTTCCGCGAGCGGGAGCAGTGGGCCCGAATGCGGCGACTGATCGGACTCGAAGGCCCCAAGAAGACGGCCGAAGAATACGTGATGATCTACGTCCTGGCGCGCCAAATCGATTGACTCCGGTCGTTCCAGGCACCTCCGCCCAGGCACCTCCGCCCGAAGCACATCATCAGCCGGAACACCTCTCTCCAGGTCCCACCCCAGACGATCCTTGAACCGTGGTGCCAAGAACGCGGCAGCTCAGACGTGGGAGCCAAAGAGTAGATTCTGGACAAATAACAGGATTGACCGTAGCTTCCCCGCAGCCCGGCGAAGAGCCTATCCAGCCTGCTTCCGGAGACACGGAAGAATAAATTAATACGAAGTGAGCAAGATAAGCTATTTCGTCTAATAAGTTTACGAGGTAGGACAGTGAAGAAGCTCGTATCGAAATCTTGCACGATCTTCCTGCTGGGCGCCGTGCTCGCCACCGCGCCCGTGAACTCTGCAGAGGCACGCGCACCCAGCACCCGGGCGCACAAGGCGGCCAAGCCTGAGTGCCTGGGACGCGTGGACGCGTCGAAGCTGCCTCCTATCACGGTCGACTCTTCAGCGAAGAGTACCCCACGCCTGATTGAAAACCGCTTTCCCACGGCGGCTGAGAGACAAGGTCCGAGCGTGGCCGAGATCGATTCATCGCGACCCGGATTGAAGAGCACTTGGGTCCACGATGCAGATCCCGGAGCGAAAGACGCCCTCCTTGATTCCGTACCCGCCGTGGATGTCTCCTTCGACGGCCCCTACGACGGGGGCGTCGCGCCTCCGGACGCGGTGGTCGCCGCGGGGCTCTCACATGTCGTGTCGCTGGTCAACGTGCGCATCGCGATGTATGACAAGGCGGGAACCCTGCTCTCCGGTCCAACCTCGCTGCGATCGTTCTTCGGAATACCCTCCGGCTTCTCCGTCTTCGATCCGCTGGCGATCTACGATCCCTTCAGCCAGCGCTTCATCGTCGCCACACTCGCTGACAACGACTTCGCGTCAGACTCGCGCATCTACATCGCCTTCTCCCAGAGTACGGACCCTACGGGAACCTGGAACAAGTACTTCATCGACGCCGATGCGGGACAACCTGACACCTGGGCAGATTACGCGTCCATCGGCATCGACCGCAATGCGGTCTACCTCACGGCAAATATCTTCACGCGGAGCGATGCGTTTTCCGGTGTCACGGTCTACATCTACGACAAGGAAGACGGCTACGCGGGGACAGCGCTGGACAATACCCACCTGCTCGACGTGCGGACCTCCAGCGGGGCCTCGCCCTACCGCCTGCGACCCGCTGTCGTGGAGGAGTCCGTCTCCGGCGACGAGTACTATCTTGCCCACAGTGACGCCTCGCTCGGTAGCGTCCTCAACATCTTCCGCCTGAGCGGCAATCGTTTCGACTCACCCACCCTACCCCCCAGCCAGGTCCCCCTCGCCAACCTGTATTTCGCACCGGGTGGCGCGCGGCAACCGGGAAACACGACCGGTTCCATCGACACGCTCGGCGCCAATCTCTGGAACGTCTACTACCATGCGGGTAGCCTGTGGATGGCCCAGTCCGTCTCGGCCTCCGGCGATATCGTCTCGCGGGTCCATCGCGTCGGGGTCTCCGGGGCCCAGGCCACGCTGGAGCAGAGCTTCGATGTCTCTGCAACCGGTCGCGATACCTTCTTCCCCTACGTGATCCCCGATATTGAGGACAACGACTTCGCGCTCTGCACAGCCTTTTCGGGGGATGACCTCTTCGTCACCGGGCGCTACTGGAACATCAGCGCAGCAGGTGAGATCCGGGGCGCGGAGGAGATCGTGGCCGGAACCCGTGCGAACACCTCCGGTCGGCATGGAGACTACTTCTCGATCTCCACGGACCCGAGCGACCGCAACCGGGTCTGGATGATCTCCCAGTACATGAAGAACAGCTCGTTCTCAGGCAATGCCCGCATCGCGTCCGCCCGCTTCGAGGATGTCAGCCCTCCCGTCTCGATTCCCCCGGTTCCGGATGGCCACGAGGTGGCGGGCAGCCAGGTGCTCGTCGCGAAAGCAGGATCAGCCCAACTCAGCGTGAGTTGGGACGCAAGCACCTGCCCCGCACCAAACAACCATCTCGTCTGGTTAGACCTGCCCACGATCTCTTCCTATACGGTCAGCGACGAGACCTGCAACGTCGGCAACAGCGGATCATGGACGGGTCCCGCCCCCTCGGGCAGCGTTGCACTTCTGGTGGTCTCGGACGACGGGGTGTCGGTCGAAGGCTCCCACGGCACGGACTCCTCTGGAAGCGAGCGCCCATCGAGTTCCGCATCCTGCGGCCTGGTGGAGAAGAACACGACGGGCACCTGTATCCCGTAGCGGGACAGCTAAGGGTTCGTGCAAGACGAAGTACCCAGTTCTCGCGCCCAGATTCGGGTCAGCTTTGGTTCGGTTGATTGAGCGAAACCCGGGGCGTCGCAGAGCGACGTCGAGGATTTCGCGATTGAGTCCGGGCCGAAGACGGCCCGGAGATGGGATGCGAGAAGGGGTCAATACTCTCGTGGGGGCCCTTAGCCGGAATATGCATGAAGCTTCGAGTCGAAACGGCGTAGATGTACGCTGGCGTGCCCGCAGGTCGGCTCAAGCAGCCGAGGTGTACCTGTATGGTACTCCGCAGGCTGTTTGAGCCGAGTACGGGTGCGAGGGCCCGAAAGGGCCCGGCCAGTGTGCAGATACGCTGTT
>JANTFM010000343.1 GCA_024763475.1 Acidobacteriota bacterium
TGATGCCCGCGGGGTGCTGGCGCCGAATCAGGGGAGGAGTCTTCATGAGGATGCTGTCCTACGCGCTGCTCTCAATCATGACCTTCATCATGATCTTCGTTTCGCTCGGCTGCGCCGCGGTCACCAACTACCCGGTCATCACCGACTCACGCGGGGACTACTCCGGAGTGATCCGTACGACACACAAGGCGTACATCGTCCCGACAAGTCAATCCGCCGAGATATGGTCCGATGGGAGCGACGAGATCTTCTCAATGGTCTATCAAAACCAGTACGCGGACCGCACGATCTATACTTTCAACAACTTCGACCCCACCGCATCCGTGATCTTCCTCGATCAAAGCTTCTGCGACTGGCGTTACGAGGGCTGCGCCGTCATGGTGGCTGACGATCCGCACCAGGACTGGCTGGACGACCCCTTTGACTACGCCGGGCACTGGGAATGCTCCGGAGCCCGGTCCGTGGAAAATCTCTCGAGCTTGACGACACGCGTGGGCGAGTGTGGCGACTCCATCTTCTCTGACTTCCAGAGCTTGGCCGCCGAATTCGTCGATCTGCCGACAAGCTCTTTCCGGGGAGAGGATGCTTACATCCTCCCCATCAATGCGGCCAACACCTCGATCGTGCTCACAGGCAAAGATGGAATCTCCACGACGATGCCGCTCTATGGGCAGTTCACGGTGTTCCTCGACTCCGAGCTGCGCACCATCGTTCCGATGACTCCCAACGCGAAGCTTCAGCTCGGCTGGCTCACCAACTACGCACACGACTCGGGCCGACTGCAGAAAGCCGAAATCAGCTACGGATCCCTCCGCGGCGAGGTCGACATGGCTCTGCTGCCGGACAACCTCGCCTATGGCCAATCACGCTTCTAGCTCAAGCGGGGGGTGTTGTGGAAGCATGGCTCGCGTCAGTTGCCACCGTTCGCCACGGCTCCCAACAGCGCCGTCATCATCACGCCGCCCCAGAAGAGGAGGCCGAGGGCAAGGAGGATCAGCGTGAGGATGTAGACCCAGCCCGTCGTGACCATGAAGGTCTTCAGCTTGAGGAAGAAGGGCAACAGGGTGGGGTTGACCTCCCGGACGGCCTCGAGGCTGGTCTTGGCGCCCATCAGGGCGATTCCACCGATCAGCATCAGGACGCCGCTCGGGATACCAACGCAGCTGAGAATGTTCAGGACGCCGGCCAGGATGGTCATGATCCCGACGAAGGACATCCATCCTGTCAGGCCTGGGGGCACAGCTCCAGAGGAGCCGGCCAAGGCGGGCGGTGCGAGGGAAGGAGCAGGAGGGGTCGGGACTCCGGAATCGCTCATCAGCTGGTCTCCATGTGTGTTGGACGGATACGATCATATCGCGTTCTGGGTTTCAGGTAGAATGGCTTGGGACGAACCTACTTGACCCCAGGAGCCGCAACGATGATTCGACGCATCCTCACCCTGTTTTTCCTTTCTCTCCTGGCCTCGTCGCTGCTCGCGACGGGATGTAGCTCGGATGATCTGCAGACCGAGACCAAGATCTTCTGGGACTTCGCCGACTCCTGCGATGACGGCCTTGGAATCCAGTTACGCTTCCACGACCTCGAGAATGGGGAGACCTGGCCCGGAGGCGGAGGGGTTTACGTGATCGACCCCGGTCAAGCGGCGTCCTTCGACACCGTATGCACTCCCGGAAGCACCCTCTGCTACGGGGCCCGCACCAATCCCGATGACGGAGCGATCTTCTGGGGCGTCGATCTCGACGGCCTCGAGACCTGTGACGACTGTTGCTGGACCTGCAGCGACAACCTCACCGGACTGATCGCATTGGACTGCGATAAGGCCAGGGAGCTTTCCGCAACTCCGTAACGATGGACGACGGAGTCCAGCAGATAAGGCCAGGGAGCTTTCCGCAACTCAGCGATGATGGACGACGGAGTCCAGTAGCGGAATGCCCCCCTCCCGCCATTCATCCCGGACCACGGCGCGGCCGTCGTCCCATTCGAGAACGTGCACGAAGCTTGGCGAGATGGGTGCCTCGGTCGCCCGGGGGAAACGTCCCGTCCAGCTCATCGAGGGATTGACCAGGCCGACCAGGTCCCGAAACAGCGCGGTCGCGACGGGCAGCGGCCCACTGCCAACGCCGATATGGACGGTCTCTCCTGCAACCCCTCCATCGAGGACGACGACGTTATTCTCTCCCCTCACCGCCCCGAGATGGCCCTCCGCGGGCACCGCCATGGGCCGCACGGTCGCGACGGGAGACCCGTCCTGGCAGAGGAAGAACGCCACGAGCTTCACCCGGAGTCCGAGGGCGGGCGCCGCCTGCACCAGCCGTGGATCCAGGTCCTCGATCCCGTGAAAATCGAAGTCCTCGACGAGGAAGCGCTTCTCCCGGGATCGGGCGATGACGATTGACAGCTTCTGCGCGCTGTCCCAGGCCGAGACGTCGAGCTGCGGATCGTCCTCGAGGACGCCCTTGGCGCGGGCATGCTCGAGGGCTTCCTCGAAGCTCGCGCCGGCCTCCATGATCTCCAGCATGATGTTGCAGGAACTCGACAGTACGGCCTGGATGCTCGAGACCTGGTCCCGCGCCAGCGGCCGCCGAACGGCGTAGAGCACCGGCCAGCCCGCCGCGACGGAGTTGTGGTAGGCGATGCGCACCCCGTGCTCGTAGGCCCATTCCTCGAGCTTGGGACCGTAGTCGCGGATCAGGGCCTTGTTGGGCGTCAACACGCTGCGGCGATTCGCCAGCGTGCGCTCCACGAGCGGATAAACATTCGTGCCACGAGTCAGCTCCACCACCACATCGAGGTCGCCGCGCGCGACCAGGCGCTCGGGATCGTGCGTGAGAGGATACTTGCGCAGGGCCTCGTCGACGCGTTTGGAGGGGTCGATCTCGGCGATCTCCACGATCTCGACCCTGAGCTGGTGTTCCTCGAGGAGTTGCTCTCTCCTCTCCTCGAGCAGCTTGGTGAATTCGACCGTCACCTTGCCCGCTCCCAGGATGCCAATCCGCACGAGACGCAGATCCCGCTCTGCGCTCGTTGGAACGACTTTCGCGCCCGTCGTCCGGGCCGCGCGGAGGATCGTGGTCAGCTGGTCGAGTTCCAGCATGAAGGCGTCGTGCCCGTGGGGCGAACGAATCTCCGCGTACTCGACCTCCTTGCCCAGATGACTGAGGATATCCGCGCCCACGTGCACCTCGGACGCGGGATAGAGACAGTCACTGCTGATGCCCACCACGAGCGTCCGGCACTGCACGCGGTTGAGTGCTGCCAGCATGCCATCGCGATTCTCGCTGACATCGTGCAGGTCCATCGCGCGACTGTAGAGAATCCACGTGTAGGGATCGAATCGCTTCGTGATCTTCTTGCCGTGATGCCGCAGCCAGGACTCGATATTGAAGACACCACGGTCCTTGAGGACCTTGCCCGGCCGCTTGAACCAGTCTCTGCCGAACTTCTCCTCCATGCCCACGGGAGAGCGATAGGACAGCATGCCGATGCCCCGGGCCACCATCTGGCCCCAGCGCGCGGTCACCTCGTCGCCCTCGATGTCCAGCTCGATGCCTCGCCGCTGAAGCCAGTTCAGGCCGATCTCGTAGGGCGTGGTGCGCAGGGGTGCCGCCACCACGGCGACCAGGTCCACGAAGTCGCCGCCCTCGATGGCCCACTCCCAGGCCACCATGCCACCCATGCTCGGCCCGATGACCATGCGCAAGTGCTCGACGCCGATCTGCTCGAGGAAGAGGCGCTGCAAGCGCATCATGTCTAGCGGCGCCAGCAGGGGGAACTCGCCGAGGAAGGGTTGTCCTGTCGGGTCGTCGAAGCGCGGGCCCGTCGTCCCGTAGCAACCACCCAGATGGTTGGGACAGATGACGAAGCTACGCTCGGTGTCGATGGCCCGGCCGGGACCGACCAGCTGCTCCCACCAGCCATAGGCCTGCCCCGCATAGTCGCCGGTGACGTGACAGTCCGCGGTCATCGGATGGATCACCAGGACCGCGTTGTCTTTTTCCGCTGAGAGTTCCCCCCAGGTCTCGTAGCTGACCTGAATCTCAGCCAGCTCCGCACCAAGAATCGTGCGGAAGGGCAGACCTCTGCTCAGCCTGACGACCTTGGCCAGTTCGACGGTCGGTGACGGCCACCACAGATCCCTCTTCTCTTCCATCAGCCCTTTCCACGGCCTGGGAGACGAGATCGGGGAAAAGCCACGTCCCTGCCATCAGCCGTTGTAGTCTCTCCTCCGGCGCAGGAGGTGAACGGACCCCGCCACGAGCAACACGACCCAAACGCAGAAGAAGCTCACGCCAGAGACCAGGAATTTCGTGGGCACCAGGTCGAGCAGTGTCCCCTCGGGACCGACCAACCCCTGGTGCCGCGCCGCGTTGAGGCCGAATT
>JANTFM010000344.1 GCA_024763475.1 Acidobacteriota bacterium
CATAGACTTTTTCGATCTCGCGCTCGCGGAACTGGGTCGAGAGCTTCCTGTGGGCCACTTCGTTGCGGGCGATCACCATCAGGCCGGAGGTGCCGCGGTCGAGACGGTGGACGAGCCCGGCGCGGGCCTGGCCGCCAACGCCGGCGAGTTGGGGGTCATGGTGCAGGAGAGCAGACACCAGGGTGCCATGGGTCACGCCCGCGCCCGGGTGTACGACCATGCCCGCGGCTTTCTCGATGACGAGTAGGTCCTCGTCCTCGTGAACGACATGGATCGGGATGTCTTCGGCGCTGACCCGGGTCTCCACTCGCTCGGGGAGCGTCAGGTCGATCCGGCTCCCGGAGACGACGGGTTCCGACGGCCGCGAGGTCGAGCCGTCGACTAGGACCCGCCCTTCCTTGATCAGGCGCGCGAGACCCGAACGCGAGCGTTCGGGATGGCGGCTGGCAAGGAAGCGGTCGAGACGCATGCCGTTTTCTTCGGGCAGCACGTCGAGCTGGACCCGTTCCTCGCTCACGGCTTGGTCTCCGTGCCGGTCTCGTGCCCCGGGGCCGGGCCCGCGGGATCGCTGCCCTGGGGGCCGTCGGGAGCCGCGCCGGCGCGGTGCCGCAGCCAGAACCAGGCCCCAAGAGCCAGCGGCGCCATGACGAGCGAGATCAGCTGGCTCGTCGAGATCGTCCCCCCGAGCCAGAGGCCGCGGGCGATGTCGCCCCGCCAGAATTCGATGAAGAAACGTCCGAGGCTGTAGGCCGCGAAGTAGACAAGCGCCGCCTCACCGGGCCGTCGTCGGCGGCGCGTCGCGAAGGCGGCCAGGGGAAGGACGATCAGGAGGCTCCAGAGGATCTCGTAGATCGGTGTCGGGTGAAGCGAAAGACCGAGGGGCACACCCGTGCGGCGCGCAGCCTCCTGGGAGTAGTAGATGATTCCCCAGGGCTCGGCGCAGCGTCCGCCGAAGCAGCAGCCCGCGAAGAGGCAGCCGACGCGCCCGATCGCCTGCGCGAGGGGCACGGGAACGGCCGCAGCGTCGAGAAGGCGTCCGATCGGCAGGCCATGGCGCCAGCTGGAGATGAGGAGCGCGGCGGCGCCCCCGATCACCGCGGTCCACACGACGCCGGCCGCCTGGAGAAAATCGATGCTGAGGATGTCTCCCGGGTTGGCCAGATAATAAGGAGCTTCGACGATCAGCAGGCCGAGCTTCCCGCCGCCGAGACCCCCGAGCAGCGTCCAAAACGCGACTTGGGACGCGTGATCAGGATCCACGCCGTCTTGAGCCGCACGGCGCGTGAACCAGAGCCAGGCGATGATGACCGCCGTGGCGACGCAGATTCCGTAGGTCGGCAGGGCGAAGTGCACCGGGCCAAAAAAGGGCAGCTTCAGTTCCCCGAAATCAATCAGTGTCGGATGCACCCTGACACTCCTTCGTCTCCGACTTCGCTCTGCGGCTGGGCAGCATGTCGAGAAGGACCTCGCTCAGGAGGAGCAGGGCTCCGCAGCACAGGCCCATATCCGCCACGTTGAAGGTCGGCCAGCGGTTGGTTCCGAAGGTCGAAATCAGCCAGTCCTTCGCAGGGGGTAATCCTGCATAAACATCTATAAAATCAACAACATATCCATGAAGTACGCGGTCGACGAGGTTGCCGATGGCGCCGCCGAGGATCAGGGCCAGCGCGAGCCGGACCCGCAGCTCCGGCAGCGGCACCCGCAGGAGCAGGACCGTGATGATGATCACGGCTCCGATCGGCAGGGCGATCAGCGCGATCGAGCGCCAGGGGTCGGGGACGTCGGACATGAAACCGAAGAGCGCGCCGGTGTTGTGGCTCAAGGTCAGGCGCAGCGAAGCCGGGATCAGCGGCCAGGGCCGCGAGAGCGCGCCCGAGACAGCCCAGGCTTTTGACGCCTGGTCCAGTACGAACCAGGCGAGCACCAGGAGCATATCGGGGATGCGGGGCTTGAGATTCATCGTCTTCCTCAGGGGCTCGTGCGCGACAAAAATACACAAAAACAGGGACTTCGCCCGCCCGGGAGCATTGGACCGGGGCCTTTGCCGTGGCAGAATGCGTGCCCTTGGAGGCTCCCATGAGTTATCAACGTCCGCGCGGCGACCGGCGCACCATCGATATCGAGCGCGAACTGCTTCGATACTGGCAGGAAAACAACATCTTTCACCGTTCCCTCGCACAGACGAAGGACGGCGAGCGTTTCGTCTTCTACGAGGGACCGCCGACGGCCAACGGATTGCCGCACAACGGGCACGTCCTGACGCGGGTCGTCAAGGACCTCTTCCCACGCTACAAGGCGATGCAGGGCTACTTTGTCCCGCGGATCGGCGGCTGGGATACTCACGGCCTGCCCGTGGAAGTCGAGGTCGAGAAGCAGCTCGGCATCCACGGCAAGGAAGAAATCGAGACCTTCGGCGTCGAGCCCTTCACGCGCAAGTGCATCGAGTCTGTCTTCCGCTACACCCGCGAGTGGGAACGGTTGACCGAGCGCGTCGCGTTCTGGGTCGATCTTGAAGAGGCGTATGTCACCTACCACAAGCACTACGTGGAGTCCGTGTGGTGGGCGATGGCGGAGCTCTTCCGCAAGGGCCTGCTCTACCGGGGCCATAAGGTCGTGTGGTGGTGGCCCCAGGGAGGCACCGCCCTCTCGGCGGGTGAGGTCGGACTCGGCTACCGCGAGATCGACGACCCCGAGGTCATCGTCCGCTTCGAGAGCAGGTCGCGCCCCGGCGTATCCTACCTGGCATGGACGACGACGCCCTGGACCCTGGCGAGCAACATCGCCTTGGCCGTCTCCGAGAAGCTGGACTATGTCCGGGTGCGGGTAGAGAAGGAGCGCCAGGAGCCCGAGGAGGTCATCGTTGCCGCGTCCCGCGTCTCCGAGCTTCTCGGGGAGGAGGGGCTGACGATTCTCGAGACCATCCCGGGCTCGGCGCTGATCGGTGAGAGCTATGAGCCGGTGATGCGCTACGGCGAGCCGGACGGCGACAAGGTCTGGGAGATCATTCCGGCGGACTTCGTCGGTTCCGATACGGGTACGGGCCTCGTTCACCTGGCTCCGGCTTTCGGTGAGGACGACTTCCGGGTCTGCAAGGAACATGGCATGGGTTTCCTGCAGCTCGTGAAGCCTGACGGGACCTTCCCGCCGGAGGTCAGCGATTTCGCCGGCCGCTTCTGCAAGGAGGCCGACCGCGACATCATCCGCTTGCTCAAGTCGCGCCGGAAGGTCTTCAAGGAAGGGACCTACCGGCACGACTATCCCTTCTGCTGGCGCGCGAGCCAGGATCCGCTGATCCAGTACGCCCGCCCGGCATGGTTCATCAAGACAACCGCGCAGATCGACAAGGCCATCGCCAATAACCGCCAGATCAACTGGCTGCCGGAGCACATCAAGGAAGGGCGCTTCGGCGACTTCCTGGCGCACAACGTGGACTGGGCGCTCTCCCGCGAGCGTTACTGGGGAACTCCGCTCCCTGTCTGGGAATGCCCCGGGTGTGGCCACCTCGAGGCCTTCAGCTCCCTCGAGCAGATCCTCGAGCGCAACCCGCGGGCCCTCGACCACTGGGAGGCCGCGCGCGCGGCGAACCCGGAGCTCTCCGAGCATCTCGTCGTGCACAAGCCCTGGGTGGATCAGATCCATTTCGACTGTGCCGAGTGCGGTGGGGAGATGACGCGCGCGACCGAGGTCGTCGACTGCTGGTTCGACGCGGGATGCATGCCCTTCGCGCAGTTCGGCTTCCCGCACAAGGGCATCGAGGACTTCCGTAAGGCCTGGCCCGCGGACTTCATCTCCGAGGCGATCGATCAGACCCGCGGCTGGTTCTATTCGCTGCTGATGATCTCGACCCTGCTTTTCGACGAGGAGACCCAGGAACGCTACGGCATCGAGCCGATGAGGGAGTACCCGCATCCCTACAAGACCTGCATCGTGCTCGGGCACGTCTGCGATCCGGAGGGCAAGAAGGAATCCAAGAGCTCCGGCAACTACACGCCACCGGACCTCGTTCTCGAGGGTGACTTCGTCCTCACGGTCTGTGATGGAAAGAAGCTCGCCAGCGAGCCGGCGGAGGATGCGGTGATCCTGCTTCCTCCCCAAGTGAAGACGCTTGGCGTGCCCGAGGGCACGAAGATCTGGCTCAGCCGGGTCGACGACCCGGGACGCCGTTTCGAGGCGACCCTGGCTGCCGGCGCTGTGGCCAAGGACGCGGTGGGTCTCGGGTCCGCCGCCCGGCAGGCTCTGGGCGTCGAGCCGGGGCACGCCGTGCGGGTCCATGTGCTCGCCGATCCACCCGGTGCGGATGCTTTCCGCTGGTTCTTCTATTCCGCAGGGCCACCGTGGAACAACACGCGCAACTCGCTGAGAG
>JANTFM010000345.1 GCA_024763475.1 Acidobacteriota bacterium
AGCGGGGCCGATGATCACAGAGATGATGCGCCGAGTGCCGCCGCGAGGACATCGATGGGGATCCACCTCAAGGCGCTGAGCTATTCGTCCCCCTGAGTGATCGGGTTGCGCTCGCCATGGTCGGCGTCGTGTTCTTCTTCGCCGCGAGAGCTACGGATGCCGGCGGGCCACGAGGCGGATCGTGGGTGCCTCCATCTCTCGAAGTGCTCCCCTTTGCTGGAAGGCTACAGGCCGTTGCCGTCGATGCTCTGCACGGTGGCATCGCTGTAGAGTTGCTCGCGCACCCCCGCATTGACTTCGCACATGGGTAGGGACAGCCAACGGCCGTCCCGCATGATGCTCCCGCGAAAGGCGCAGGCGTCCAGGCGCTGTTGAATCTCCCGGGTACGCGTCCCGTCCACCTCTGAGGCGTTCATGAAGGAGTGCATGACCAACGCAAAGGAGCGGGCTTGGCCCCGCGCCAGGCGCTGGGCCAGGCGCCAGGGAGATCCTGTCAGCCGCAGCCGTCTCTGGGCGTACGCGAGAACGCGGAGCCCCATCGCCGGGTGTCTCGCCAAGACGCTCAACTTTCGCACGGCCGAGTCCCGTAAGGATCCACCCGTCCCCTTGGCTCCCCCGAAGAGGCTCAGCAGGCGATCCCAGAAGCCGCGGCTAGGCTCATCGTCTCCGATGATGGGCAAAGCGAGATCCGCGGCGCCGTTTCGGAAGAACACGAGCAGCGGGACGACGCGGCTGCACTTCGGGTGGCCGAAGAGCAGGCCCTCATCTGGAAGCTCGCCGACAAGCACCGCGTTCAAGGCAGCCGCGATCTGCCGCCAGGTCTGTTCCGCGCGGGTTGGCGCGAAAGAGGTCCGGGTGCGGCCTACGGTTGCGGCGGGTTGAAGACTCAAGATGTGGAAGACGTCGAGGTGGCGCGGATCCTCCAGCATCCAATCGATGACATCGCCGAGGGAGGGGAGATTCTCCTCGGTTACCGTCAGGGTATGCGCGGCGGAGACGGCGCGACCTGTTCGTCGCCGCGCACCAAAGACCAGGTCCACCAGCCGGTCCCGCAGGGGATGAAGGTCCGACTCTCTCCGGAGTTCGCGAAAGGCATGTCCCGGTCGCTTGGTCTGCGTGATATCCACATGAAACGAGACCTGCCGCAGTCCGCCCTCGAGCACCAGCCGGTCCAGAAGCGCCGGGTCGTCGAGCAATCCCTGGCCATGGGTCATCACCATTGGGATCAGGCCGGCGTCCACGGCCTCCTTGACGATCTCCACGAGTTCGTCAAAACGATCGTCCCGCAGGTAGGCGTCGATCACATCACCACCGGTGATCTGGATCGAGCCACCGGAACCGACGGCCTCGCGGCTGGCCCGGATCTGCTCACTCATCTGCTGTCGGCTGGGGAGGGGAACGCGGTTGGCGTTCTTGGGGAGGTAGCAGTGGGTACAGGCAAGGGAGCAGTAGGGAGCTCCCATGGTGAAGGCGCAGTGCACGACCTGCCGCCCCAGGACCTGGTTCCAGCGCTGCAGGGAGGGGTCGAGAGAACGCCAACGTGCATCGAGCAGTTCCCGGGTCTCCCGGTCCACTGGATGTCTCAGGCCGTTCCAGATCTCGCGCACGCTTCTTTCCCTTTCGGCGCGAGCTTCCCGGATCGCATCTCCCGCCGTGTCAGCTCTGATGCCGGTGGCTTGGCTGGGGTTTCGGCGATTTTTCCGGACACATCAGAAACCAGAGTTCAAGCCACGAGCAGGGAGCCCGGTCCGTCCGAGTCGGCCGACGATCCGCAGAACCCCGTCGTCGCGTGAACATCTCGCTCGCGGATCCGTGCTGTTCTCGTGGGCTAGAGCAGGTCAAGGCGCTTGAGCAGGAGCAGCGAAAGGGTGTAGGAGACCAGGATCAAGACCAGCCACGCTACGAGTATCAGCACGTTCATATCAAACATCTCCGCACTTGCACGAGGCGAGCAGCATCAGTAGGCGGCCTTGTCATCGAGATCACTCGTGCCCAGTTTCTTCCGGTTCATCGCCCGCCACACGAAGAACACGTAGGCGAGAACGATCGGAATGACGAGAGCTACATAGGTCATTGTCGTCAGCGTAAGGTGGCTTGACGATGCGTTGTAGATCGTGAGGCTCGACTGAAGGTCGGACTTCGAGGGGTAGAACGCCGTATGATTGTAGGCTGGTAGAAGCAGCACGACCAAAGCGACCAGGAAGGTGCCGAGTCCGCCACACCAGATGCCGCGTGTCTTCGGAGTGCGTGCCGTGACCCACACGGCCCGCAGCACCAGGAGCAGCCCAACCAACAGCATGACGAGCAACAGGGGATTCGCCAGCAGATTCCCGAGGTACTTGCGCGGCACGACAGACACCAGCCCACCATCATCTACGCCGAAGCCGTCCATCACTAAGAGGCTCACGAGCACGAAGATCAAGAACGGAAGACCGATCAGGAAGCTCGTCAGGCTTCCCTTTCGCAGGCGGATCTCCATGGCTGTGTATGAGCCGAATTCGATGTTGTTCACCAAGTACATGGCGCCCAGGACTCGCGCGTTGAAGACGAGAAAGACACCCAGGCACAGGTTGAACGGGTGAAACGCCGCTTCGAGGCCGCGCAGCGGATGCGTCCAGGTGACGAAGTTGTAGCTGCTGAGCTCGAAGTTCGATCCCGTGTAGAAGGTGCCGACTGCCGCGCCGATCAGCAGTACCCCGACGGTGCCGTTGAGAAAGAGGAAGAACTCGTAGCCAATCGACCCCAACAGGTTGCCCGCCTTGCTGCGGAATTCGTAGCTGACGGCTTGCACGATGAAGGTGAAGAGGATCAGGATCCAGACCCAGTACGCGCCCCCGAAAGAGCTGGCATAGAACTTGGGAAATGCTGCAAAGAGCGCTCCCCCGAACATGACCAGGGTGGTGAACGTCAATTCCCACTTGAGCCCCAGGGAGTTTATGACGAGTTTCTTCTCTGCCTCCGTCTTGGCTACCTGCCACAGCTGGCTTTGACCCCCCTGAACGAAATTCAGAAAGAGAAAGATGGCTCCCACCACGGAGCAGAGGAGCCACCAGAGTTGCTGCAAGGTCGCGTGTTCGAGATTCCCGATCATTCTCAACCCTCCTCCGGTCCGATACTGATCTGTTTGAGCATGATTCGTACCTCGGCAATGAGTAGGATCGTAAACAGGGCGAGGAACATGAAGAAGGTGATCTGGACCGTGCCAACACTCAGGTTCGATCGAGCAACGCTCACCGGGAGAAGGTCTTGAATGGCCCAGGGCTGGCGTCCCACTTCGGCCACGATCCAACCCAACCAATGAGCGATCAGCGACAGGAAGAACATGATTGTTCCCACCCGCAGTACGCTTCGATAGCGGAGGAGCCTGTCCTTGATGGCAAGGTAGAGAAACACTGCGCAGACCAGCGGAAAGAGCCCGCCGAGCAGGACCATGAAGTGGAAGGAATAGAAGGTCAGGGCCAGGGGCGGAGCGGCTTGCGCGGCATCGTCCAGATAGCCGTACCCCAGGTCCTCTCGGTGGCGGTCGAAGCGCTTCCGGGCTGCCATGCTCGCGGTGATATCGCCCGCCGCCTTTGCCTCCTTGAAGTCAGCGAGCGCAGCCAGGGCCTTCTTACCCCGAAGCATCCTCTGCTCCACTCCCTCGATGCCCTCTTCCTCGTTGCCGTAGAGCAAGTCCTGCACGCCAGCGACGAAGGAGTTGGCGCGTCGATTCGCGAGTATCGACAGCATGCCCGGGACCTCCACCTTCGCGAAGCAGGAGTCTTGATCGTCTCCCGCGCTCTTGCCGGGAGTGAAAAGGCCGAGGGCGATCAGGTCAGCTCCTGTCTTGCCGTGACAGAGCCCTTCGCTGGCGGCCAGTTTCATCGGCTGGTGCTGTGCTACCTCGAAGGCCGCCTGGTCCCCGGTGAAGATCACGAAGCCCGAGGAGAGCAGTCCAAAGAGGGCTGCCACCACGATAGATCTGCGCGCCATCACGAGATGCCTACCCTTCAAGAGGTACCAGGAGCTGACGCCGATGATGAAGAAAGAGGCGAGGAGCATGGACGAACTCGTCGCATGCGCGAACTTCGTGACCGCAATGGGCGAGAAAACGACGTCCTTGAAACTCTGCATCTCGAAGCGAGCGGAGTCCGGATTGAAGGTCTGTCCGACCGGATACTGCATCCAGGCATTTGCAACGAGGATCCAAACGGCTGACAAATTGCTGCCGATAGCCACCATCCAAGTCGAGAAGAGATGGAAGCGCCGGCTCACTCGATTCCAACCGAAGAACATCACTGCGAAGAAGGTCGCCTCGATGAAGAAA
>JANTFM010000346.1 GCA_024763475.1 Acidobacteriota bacterium
GCACCCAATACAGTACGAACAAATACGTACTTTGACGGGACGACCTATTGACGAAGCAGGCGGTGCAACCGTCTTCGCTCCACGAACCCGTCTTTACCCCGTGGAGCGAAGAATGTTGCACGCCACTTCTGGCGAGGAAATCGTTCCATTGAGTGCCGTATTTGTTCGATACATGGCGCATCGCAGCATGAGTTCGCCGAATCGTCGAGGTGCAACAGTCTTCGCTCCACGGCGCACATTCTTTATGATGCTGCCGTTCCGTATTCGGGAGGTCCTATGCCACAGCACTCCAGTCGTCTGCTCATCCCTATCGTCCTGTCTGCCCTGCTCCTTCTGCTCGTTCCCGTGAGCCTCGCCTCGTCGCTCTGGCTTTCGGGCCGGGTGCTATCCCCCGAGGGATTGCCTCTGCCGGAGGCCGAGCTGCGCCTTTTTCCGGCTCCTGATGCGAGGGAGCTGGCCCGTGCCGAGGGCAAGCCGCTGCCCGCCTCGGCGCTGGCCCTCACCGACTCCGCGGGCTACTACGAGATCGAGGCTCCGGCTGCGGGCGTCTGGACCCTGCAAGTCCGCGCCAGGGCCTTCGTCCCGGTCGAGATGGTCCTCGCACCCCTGATCGAGGAGCGCGAACTGCCGGACGCGGTCCTCGAGGAGGACCAGGGTCTCAGCATCACCGTCGTGGACGCCAAGGGTATGCCCGTCGGCGGCGCCCTCGTGCAACTCGCACCCGCACGGGAGCAGCTGTCCAGACGCCGCCGAAGCGGGTGGCATCCCCTCACCCACTTTGGCCGCAGCGATCGCGCAGGTACGCTCCATCTGCCCCGTGCGCGGGGCGCGTCCACGTGGCTGAGCGTCTCCGCCGCGGGGTACGCCTTCACCGAGGCCAAGCGACTGAAGGGAAGCGCCATCCGCATCGTGCTGCCCCCGGGGCAGACGCTTTCCTTGCGCATCCTCTCGGACGGCGGAACCCCGGTGCCGGAGGCCCTCGTGCGCCTGGGAGAAACCCATCATCCGTCCGGCGTGAGCGACGCCAGCGGGCACCTCACCGTCAGCCTCTCGCCCGGAGTGGACCTTCCCTTCGCGCTCAACGCGAGTCTCGGCAGACACGTCGAGAGCCATATAAAGGCCGTTGCTCCGGAGGATGGCGAGGGGACGCAGGAGATCACCTGGGCGCTCCCTCCGGCCTTCCTCGTCGAGGGCCGGCTGATCGACGCCCAGACCCGGGAAGCGATCCCCGGCGGCGTCGTCTGGCTGAATCGGGCCCCCTCACACGCAACCCGCACCAACGAGAACGGGAACTTCCGGCTTCCCGGCGATGCCAGGGAAAGCTCTCGGCTGCGGGCCGGAGCGTCAGGCTACCTGCCGGGCCGCGGACTACGCATCACACCCGCCGGAGTCCGCCTGGCTCCACCGACCCTTGTCCTCGAGCCGGGAGCGAGGATTGCCGGACGCATCACGGATGACGGGGGTCGCGGTGTGGCGGACGTGGAACTTGCCCCTTCGATCCTGCGGGGCGACGGGAACATGATCCGCATCGAGATCGGCGGCGAGACCGCGTCCTCCTCTGCGTTCACCGACCAGGAGGGCTTCTTTGTACTCGGCCCGATCGACCCCTCGAAGAACTGGAAAATCACCGCCCGCCACAGCGAGTTTGCCCCCGCCAGCCGGGAGATCGGAGTGCTCAAGCCCTACGAGACCAAGCGTGGCCAGGATCTCGTCCTCGAAAGAGGCCTGCGAGCCGCCGGCATCGTAACCGACAAGGAGGGCACGCCCCTGGCTGATGCGACGGTGACCCTCACGAAATCGAAAGGCGGTGCGGGTGGCATGCGCTTCGTGATGCCTGGCGCAGAGAAGGACAGCCCGCGGGTGGCACAGACCGACACCAGGGGACGCTACGAGCTGGCCGGTCTGCCGAAAGGACGATTCGACGTGGAAGCGGCACGAAAGGGCTACGCTCCCACCCTTCTGCCGGCTGTGGAAATCGACGGGGAGTCCCTCCTCACCGAAATCGACGCGATCGTGCTCGAGGAAGGCGTCTCGCTCGAGGGCTGGACCTTCGACGAGTCCGGCCAGGCCATCGAAGGCGCCCAAATCAGCGCCACGAGTGGTGGCGGCATGATCTTCGCGATGAGCGGTGCAGACCCGGAGCAAAGCGAACCGGACGCGCTCAGTGGCCCCGACGGCTACTTCCGCATCGACGATCTGGCGCGGGCCAGCAAGGTCAACCTGAGTGCCTCGCACAGCGGCTACAGCCAGGCATCCCGCCGCGGCATCGAGCTGCCTCTCGCCGAGCCCCTGCAGCTGACACTCAGTCCCGCATCCAAGGTCGCGGGCCTCGTGACGGACAAGGAGGGCACCCCGATCCCCGGCGCCGAAGTGAGCCTCACGCGAACCACCAGCATGAGCATGGGCGAGAACACGATGATGATGAAGATGATGTCGGGCGCCGCGACCGATGCGGATGGCCGCTTCCTCTTCGAGGACCTCGATCCGGGCAAGATCTCGCTCTCGGCCTCGGCACCCGGCATGGAACAGGCCAGCCGGAACGACCTGGATCTGCCCCGGGGTGAGGATCTGACCGGCATCGAACTGGCACTGGAGCGCGGCGCAATCATCTCCGGGCAGGTCTTTCTCGCCGATTCCCGCCCCGCGATCGGCGCCCGCGTCGCCCCGGTCAGCCAGGGGAACGATCCCATGCCGATCGGCGGGGCCACGACAGACGGCGAGGGGCGCTACCTCCTCGATGACGTCTCGGCCGGAACCCTCTCGATCGAAGCCACATCCGAGGACGGGAATCGCGCCGTCAGGGAGATCGAAGCACGACGAGGAGCGAACACGCTGGACCTCCATTTCGAAGGCGGGCACAGGGTCAAGGGACGCGTCATCGACTCCTCGGGGGCGACGGTCGAGGGCGTACTGGTGCAGCTGAGCCCGGCTTCGCGCCCCTGGGGAGGCCCGGAGCAGCTTTCGGACGCGGGAGGCAGCTTCGAATTCCAGGGAATGCGCCGGGGCTCCTACCTGGCACGCCTGAACCGCGCCGGCTTCGCGACGCCGCTCACCCCACAGAAAGTCGAGGTCGAAGACAGCGATCTGAACGATCTCGAGTTGAAGCTGATCCAGGGCGGCTCGATCGAGGGCCGGGTCAGCGGCATCGAAGAGAAGAGCTTCGCGCAGCTGCATCTGGTCGCTTTCGCCAGGGCCGGTGAGGGGGTGGCGCAGGGCGTGGTCGATCACGAGGGACGTTTCACCATCGAAGACCTGGCACCGGGAGTCTGGTCCGTGCGGGCCACTCTCGACTCGGCGGGACGCAAGGCCACGGCGGATGCCGAGGTGCAGGCGGGAGCTCCCTCGCAGATCGTGCTCGAGTTCGGCCAGGGGCTGACGCTGAGCGGAGTCGCAACGAGGGAGGAAGTCCCGGTGGATGACGCCGTGATCAACCTTCGCGGACGCGACGTCAGTGCCTCCGGCTGGAGCCGGACGGACGCGAAAGGCCACTTCACCATCTCCGACCTCGAGGAGGGTTCCTACGATCTCGAACTGCGAGAATGGTCCACGGGACTAACCCACCGCGAACAGATCTCGCTGAGTTCCGATCGAGAGATCGAGATCGAGATCCCGGTAGCCTCGATCGCAGGCCGCGTCGTCGACAGCCAGGCAAGGGAAGCCCTGGCAGGCGTGACGATCACCTTGGAGCCTGCTTCGGGCGATGCGGGTAGCTACCGCTTCGGCGGCAACGGGGCGACGACAGATCTAGACGGCCACTTCCACGTTTCCAACATGACGGATGGCGACTGGATCTTGAAGGCGCAGAAGAAGGGATTCGCCGCGACGAGCGAGTCGGTGCACATCCAGGGCGGCCGAAAAGTCGAAGGGGTCGACCTGGCCCTTGACCCGACGGAAGGCCTGATCCTTGACCTGCGCTCGGCGACGGGCCTCGTGCCCGACCTGGTCCGTCTCGCTCTCCTCGACCCCTCCGGGAGCAGTATCGTCTCCGGGGCCTACGCCACCGGGGAAGGCGGCCGGCTACGCCTCGCGAGCGCTCCGGCCGGTCGCTGGCTCGTGGTCGTCGCCGCGGCGGGCTTCGGCACCCTGCAGGCTGAGGTCGCCGCTCCGGGGCCACCCCAGGCACTGCTGCTGCCGGGAGCCTGCACCCTGCATCTGCGCGTCCCGGAACTCAGCAGTGAGGGCGGCGCTGCCACGCTGTCGCTGCGGGATTCCCAGGGTCGCCTCCATCGCGAACTGGGCTGGATGGGCGATCCCACCCAGAGTTGGCGCCTCCTCGAAGGGCAGGTCACGGTGAACAACCTGCCC
>JANTFM010000347.1 GCA_024763475.1 Acidobacteriota bacterium
ATGCAGCAGCGTCGTCCCTGAAGCTCAACAACGCGCCCGCTCCTCAATAACGCGCCCGCTCCTCAATAACCCGCCCCCTCCTCAATAACGCGCCCGCTCCTCAATAACCCGCCCCCTTTTGAGCCTCTCTGCCAGATATGGGCGAGTCACCCCCTATCGAGGTCCGAGGATGACGATCGGCGCGAATTGGTGCTGGTTCCAGGCCTAGAAGCGTCGGCGAGCTTTCTGGTCGAGGTAGGTCTGGATCATGCCGATGGTGAGTCCTGTCGCGTTCGTCGAGAGCAGGTCGATGCCTCGGCTCCGCAAGCGATTGGAAAGAAGCTGGTTTGCGGCAGAGATGGACATGGCCGATGTCTTGGCGAAAGCGCCGAGCAGGTCGTTTGGCCGAGCAGAGAGATGTTCTATCAGCCCCGGGTCTTCGAGGTTCACGAGGAGTGGCCGATGACGAAGGGCGAGCAGCCCGAGGGCTTCACCTAGCGCTTCGGTTCCCGCGAGGTCGAGGATGGACGTGCAGACCAGCGCGAGGCTGCGCCGTGGGACGTTCTGTGCGCACCATGCCGCCGCGGCTCCGTAGTCCGCCTCCTCCAGTTCTGCCTGCTCCTCGTAGAGACTCTCGAAGACCCGGCGGAAAGAGCGGGTGCGGCGATTGACGACGATCACGCGCCGGATCTCCTTGGAGAAGAGCACCAGGCTGGCGGAGTCCTGCTGCGCGATGACGACTCTCATCAGGGCGAGAACTGCGGAGAGGGCGTGATCCAGCTTCGTCCAGGGGCCAGCGAGGGAGGCCATGGAGCGCCCGCAGTCGAGCAGTATCACGACCTGCTGGTGTTGCTCCCAGGTGTTCTCCCGCGTGACGGGACGATTCAGCCGGGCGGACTCCTTCCAATGAATGTGCCTGTACTCGTCCCCCGGAAGGTACTCGCGCAGTGCGTAGAGTTCGGTGGAGATACCTCGTGCGCTGAGTGGGTTTGCGCCGACCCTTCGCTCGAGGGCCGCCCGCAGGACCAGCCCAGCTTTGCCCTCGTGATGCGTGCGCGGGAAGACCTTCACCTGCTCCTCGAGGTCAATCTCGCGCGGAACCCATGCGAGACCGAGGGGACCCTTGATCCTGAGCGCGATCGGCCGAAGGCGGCTCTCACCGCGGAGGAGGGGCGTGATGGTGTGAGTCCACCGGGCCCTGCCGCCTGGGGGAACGGCTGCCCGCCTCAGGAGCGGATTCTCGAGCAGGGACGGGGCGAGGCCCTCCCGCAGGATGACGGTCAGCGTCCGGCGAGCCCGGTTCTCCAGTGAGAGGCCCAGCGTGGCTTCTTCGCCCTGGTGGACGATGTGCGGAAACTGGCGACCCACGACGACCGCCTCCCGGCTGACGAGATAGTACTCGAGGGGTAGAAGCAGGAGCAGCAGGAGATCCAGGCCCAGGGCGAGCTGTCCGGCTCCGGGGGAGACGAAGCCGAAAATCAGCAGAACGCCGAGGAGTCCGGCCAGCGCGAACCAGCGGCTCGTTGGCGTCAGAGCGGTCAACGAGGGACCTCGACCGAGTCCAGCAGTTTGCTCGTGATCTGCTCGGCGCCGAGTCCTTCGAGTTCAGCCTCGGCGGTCGGCAGCAGACGATGTCTCAAGACGGGGAGCGCCATGGTCTTGATGTCGTCGGGAATGACGAAGGCTCGACCTTCCATCGCCGCGTGAGCACGGGCGGCTGCCAGGACCGACATGCCGGCGCGCGGGCTCGCCCCGAGGCTGAGGTCTTCCGAGCTGCGCGTCAGGCCCACGAAGTCACGCAAATAGCCCAAGATCTTATCCTCGACGTGGATCCCGCCGAGTGCCTTGCGGAAGACGATCAGGTCACCGGGGGCGAGGACCGCGGGAATATCCGTATCCTGGGCGGCGAGATGCAGGCGTCCATCCGCGTAGCGCCGGTAGATCTCGGTCTCGGCTTCCGGGCTTGGATAGCCCATGCGGATCTTCATCAGGAAGCGGTCGAGCTGTGCCTCCGGGAGCGGGTAGGTGCCCTCGTGCTCGAGCGGGTTCTGGGTCGCGATGACGAGGAAGGGGTCAGCGAGCGGGTGGGAGACGCCGTCGATCGTGACCTGATGCTCCTCCATGGATTCGAGCAAGGCCGCCTGGGTCTTCGGTGGGGTCCGGTTGATCTCGTCGGCCATCAGGAGGTTCGTGAAGACCGGCCCCTTCTGCAGATGGAACTGGCCCTGCTGGAAGTCGAAAACGTTGGTGCCGACGATGTCCGCCGGCATCAGGTCCGGTGTGAACTGGATGCGCCGAAACTCGAGCCCCAGCGCATTGGATAGGGTGCGCGCGAGCAGGGTCTTCGCCACGCCCGGGTTGCCCTCGAGGAGCACATGGCCGCCGGTGAGGAGGGCCGCGAGAAGCTGGTGGATCACGCCCTCCTGGCCGACGACGACGCCGAGGAGCGCGTCCTTCAAGGCCTGCACCTTCCGGACCAACGCGCTGAGACCTTGTGAATCGTCAGCAGACATGTCCTGGGAATCCTGATCGTGATCACTCACAGTTTCTTCTCCTGCTGCCAGCGCCCGATCGTCCGGGCGAGGGCGAGCAACTGTTGGTTGCCACCCGAGAAGTGCTCGGGCAGATCGTCTGGCAGGGTCTTGTGGCGGCTGCGTGCGAGCTGGCGCGCACTCTTGAGCAGCAGCTGGCCCGCCTGCTCCGCGTGGGAATTCCTGCGGTGCAGCGAGGCCAGCGAGAGCAGCCAGCGGCTCGTCGAGCCCGCGTGACCCGGAGCGGCTTCGGGCCTCGGGCCGAAGGGACGCGACAGGGTCCAGACGGCCACGAAGTAGAGGAACGCCAGGTGGAGGGCCAGCATCTCGAACGGACCGAGGATCGATCGCCGCGCCTCCGCCGATGCGGCCCGGTGTCCGTGATGCCATTCGTCGAAGTAGATCGCGCCTCCCGCTGGTGTGAACTCTTCGATCAGCTCCTCCAGGAACTCCAGGTTGCTGCCCTCGCGCAGCAGGCGGTTCGAGAGGATCGAGCTGTTGTTGACGACGACGATGTCGCCGCGTGCCACACCGAACGCGAAGACGGCCGGCGTGCCCTCGGCGTCCTGGTAGAGCACTCGCGCCTCTCCCGGGCTCTGGATCGCGTACGTCCCGACCTTCGCGCGCGGGTGGGCGCGATCGTGAGCTTGCCATCGGAAACGTAGAGACTTTCCCGCCCCGGTGCGCGCGCGCGGGTGGGCACGATCTGGGAGAGTGAGTGTCGTCAAATCCCTCGTCCCGGTCTTTGCTCGCGGATGCGCGTGGATGGATTCGCCGACGGGTTCGAGGGTCTGCTCCGCCCGCTTCCATTCGATCCACTGGGGAAAGGCCCAGGGAGCTTCGTGCCGGATTTGCGCGGCGTGGAGCTTGAACGCGTCGAAGAGCGCTGTCTCGCCCGGTGTGGGCGTGCCGCCGGAGTGGAGCAGGATGAGATGGCCTCCGCGCGCGAGCCAGCCCCTCACCGCGTATCCGTCGTTGCGGGTGAAGGCCGAGGTGATTGGGGAGGCGATGATTAGGAGGCCCGGAGTCTCGGGCAGGGTGTCGAGTTCCTGCTCCCAGCTGATGACCGGTGCCGCCTGGCGCTGAAGGTAGTGAAACGCGGCGTAGTAACCGCGGCCGAGGGTGCTCTTCGTGGTGGGCCGGTTGCCGGCGCCGCTGCTGGCTGCGAGAAAGACGAGCAGCAGCAGGGAAGCGGCGGCCGCGAGACCGAGGAGGAGGCCGCGACTCCTCACGAGAGCATCTCCCGGGCGCTGCCGAGGAGCGGGTGGAGTTGGTCCAGTTCAACCGGATCGCCGGAGTAGAGCAGGCGTTCTGTCGCGGAGGAGAAAGTGCGCAGCGCCCGCAGGTGACCCCAGCCCGGAGAGAGTGCGGCGACAGAGTCAACGAATTCCCGGTTCGTCGTCTCGGTCTCGAAGCGGCCGATGCCGCGGGCCGAGAGCTCCGTGGCGAAGAGAAGCCACAGCATGCGCAGTGCGGCGCGCGCCTTCCCGGCGGCCATCAGCTCTTCGAAGTGCTTGCGCAGATTCTCGGGACTCTCTCCGGCAAGACGCGGAGCGGCGACGATCGTGGGCCTCCTGTTTCCCGAGGATGCGTGCTGCTTTCCTGCGAGCAGTCGCAAGAGCTGGTAAGCGAGGAAGGCGCCGAAGACGAGCACGAGCGTCCAAAGGATGGCGGGAGAGCCCCAGATGGCCCAGGCACTGGAGTCCAGCGCGCGGGCGATCTCCTGCAAGAGACGGTCCTTGAGGAAGTTGACATACTCGCTTAG
>JANTFM010000348.1 GCA_024763475.1 Acidobacteriota bacterium
ACCTGCTCGACGAGATACGTGCGCGAGCTTCTCAAGACCAGCGGGTGCTGGTCACGACCCTGACCAAGAAGATGGCCGAGGATCTTACCGACTACCTGCTCGAAATGGGCGTGCGGGCGAGATACCTGCACTCGGAGATCGACACCCTCGAGAGAGTGCAGATCCTTCGTGAGCTCCGTCTGGGCGAATTCGACGTGCTGGTCGGTATCAATCTTCTCCGGGAAGGCCTCGATCTCCCCGAAGTGTCTCTTGTAGCGATCCTCGACGCCGACAAGGAGGGGTTTCTTCGATCGGAGACGAGTCTCATCCAGACGACCGGGAGGGCTGCTCGCAACGTCGACGGCCAGGTGATCATGTACGCGGACAAGGTGACCGATTCGATGGGAAGAGCCATCGGGGAGACGAACAGACGTCGGGCCCTTCAGGTTGCCTACAACGAGGAGCACGGCATCGACCCGCAGACGATTCGCAAGAAGGTGAGTGACATCCTCGAGTTGGTTCAGTCTCATGATGCGGCGATGCACAGAGGGACCCGGGAGGTCGTATCCCGCAAGCCTCTGGATCTCGACGTGGACGACCTCCAGCGGCTCATCCAGAGTCTCGAGGAGGAGATGCACGAAGCGGCGAAAGATCTGCGTTTCGAGTATGCGGCCAGGCTGCGAGATGAGATCGGCGAGTTGAAGCGGGAGCTTCGCGATGTGGCCGAGGCTGCACGGTGACCCACCACTCTCCGGGGGAATCAGAGCGGGGCAAGGCAAGCAGGGGGTGGAGGTTCGCCGCCAGCGGAGAACAGAGCGGGTATGAGGCGGTAGGTACGGTGCGAGTCGTATGGGCGGCCACTGCGGTGGTCACCGTTGTCTTTACCGTTGTGGCCTGGTTTCAGTTCAACGCATTGCGATATGGGCTCGATACCGGAGTGGTAGTGAACGTTCTCTGGCGTCTGGCACACGGGTACGACTCATCTACGGCGCTCACCGGCTCCACCTATCTGGCGGATCACCCGTCTCTACTGCTCCCAGCGCTGGTTCCGGCCGCTTGGTTGCTGGGCAAATGGACCGTTTTCCTGCTGTTGGGCCTTCAGGCGATTTCCGTGTCGACCGTCGCCTGGTCGGTGTGGCGTGTGGCACGGGCGAAAGGAATCGAGTGTCGCTCTGCTTTCAGTCTGTTTCTTGTGACCTTGCTTGGATCCGGGGCGTGGTTTGCAGCGGTGGGCGAGTTCCACATGGTGGATTTGGCGTTGGGTCCACTGGCCGCCGCTGCTGCCAACGTAGCGATCGGAAATTACCGGAGAGCCCTTGTCTGGGCGACGGTCGCGGCGTCAGTGCGTATCGAGATCGCGCTCGTCGTTGTGCTGATGGGTCTTGTCTGGCAGAAGGACTCGACGGACGCGGGCCGGAGGATTGCTGCGGCTGGTCTGGTGGTGGGCATAGCCATCGTCGGTGTGGCTCTTGTGGCGGGTGCCTCCGTCTTGGGCGAGGGAGCAAGCCTTGGGGCACACTTTGGGTACGTTGGAACGACGCCGCGTGAAGTGTTTGGACGAGGGAGTACCGACCCTTCGGTTCTCTGGTCGCAACTCACCGCCAAGAACGCATGGTTCGCGCTATTTTTTTGGCTTGCTTCCTTCGGGCTGTACCCGGCACTCGTCGGTGCACGTCGCCTACTGCCGGCTATGCCCATGATTGCCACTCCCTTTCTCGGGAGTTGGGCGCCGGCAGACTGGTACTTCGAACACTACTGGCACGTTCTGCTGGTGTTTGGTGGTTTGGCGGCGGTGGAGGGGTTCCGGAGCAAAGGTCTTTCGCAGCAGGTTCAGCGTCTGCTGCTGGTGGGCTCCGCGACTGCTTTGTGGTTGGTTGTTGGTCCAATGAGTAACACGTTGCCGTCCGTGTGGGGATTGCACCTATCTGCACGCGATGTGACGGCGGTTGAGGTAAGCGAGCTGGTACCTCCTGGAGTTTCTGCGTCGGTCAACCCGGAATTGGCAACGGTGTTCGCGGACCGAGAGCATCTCTGGTTCTTGCCTCGCCCGTTTGGATGCGTGGGTACTGCATCCTGGTTGCCCACCTTGCCGTTGCTTGAGGGGGCGAAACCACCGGCCTTCGCTGTAGGAGTGAGGAGCGAAATTGGCGATCCAGGCGTGCGAGCTGCGCTGTCCGAAGACTATGGGGTTACGAAGTCCGTCGGCCGCTACTCGGTGTGGGAACTGGTTGATCCCGACTCGGCAGGCAGACGAATGCGAGCCTGCGCTTCGCCGGCTCACTGAGCGGCGTTGGCTCTTCGCTGAAGCGGGAGGAGGCAGGTCGGGATGTTCCTGCTGTCGAACGGTCGGCTTATCGGTCTGCTTGTCGGCATTCTCTCCGTTCGTAGGTACTCGTATCGCGGTGACCTCATGTTTCGTTCCGTGTGACGCGAATGATCGTGCTGCAGAACCGACCGGAGCACAGTTTGGTGGTCTCGACGTGCCGGTTCGGGTCGGCCTTCGCCTGGACCCACACCGATCGCAGCAGGTCCCCGCCCAAGCCTGGCCACGGGTATTCGAACAGCATGGAGAATTCGTCCGGGAAGTCGGCGAGGTGGGCTTGGGCGTACGGCTGCTCATGCCGGATACTGTGGCCGTCGGCAAGGGGACCGGGGGCGTATCCCATGAGTGGGTAGCTCAGTCGATAGTGGACGGATTGGTCGTAGAACACCGGTCCTGGGATGTGTTCTAGGGCGAGTACGTCGTTTTCCTGCAGTCTGAGTAGGTCGACGTAGGCGCCGGAGCGTTCGATCAGTGCGAAGTTGTTGACGGTGTTGTCCGGATACAGAACCCCGTTGCGGTTGACGGTAAAGAGCACCATGGCCAGGGCTGCCGTCACGAGGACCGCCCTTCTACCAAAGCATTCCTCGACGAGTCCGAAGAGGGCAAGGACTGCGAAGGGGAGGACCTGCAGGTAGTAGCGGGGCAGGACACTCCAGTCTCCCACGAGCGGAAGCGCGAGATAGAAACCGAAGAAGGATACGAACAACGCGGCTATGGCGACGAAGGCTCGTTCGCGAGGAGCATCGCTGTCGGTCCTGAGGCTCCGAAGACCGAGGACGAGGGGGAACAGGCCCAGAAGGACGGCTAGATCGGGGACACGCCGGAGGTAGAACGTGAAACTTGCCAGATAGGCACCGAGGTTCGCCTGGTTCCCAACCTTCCCCGTGGAGGTGAGGGCGGCCACGAGGGCAGGCGGTATGACGAAGAGCGCCACGGTCCGCCATTTCCGTTGCGTCGGAACGGTCAGTGTGGCGAAAGCGAGTGCCGCTGCCACGATGATCCCCGACTCCTTCACCAGGACGGCAAGCGTCGCCCACAAAGCGGCCCAGAGGAAGTCGCCCCGTATCCAACTCAGAAGTGCATACGTCGTGGCGACCAACAGGGGAACCTCGAGGTACATGAACCCGACCTGGGTGAGCATGAGAGGAAAGATCAACACGGTGAAGGAGACGGCCAGCGCAGGGATGCGGCTGAGCAGGATTCTCGCGAATCGAAAGATGCCGACCATGGCAACCGCGGCGATGGCAAAGTGGAGGAGGTGAAGGACGGGGAGCACGCCGGCCTGGTTCGGAACGGTTCTGATCACCAATGCAGTCAGCCAGGTGATGGCCGAGAGGCTGTGGACGTTGGGTCCGCCCTCCTCATACGTCGGCTGGCTGAGCAGGAAACCCGCATCGAAGTCGTGCTCCGCGAGTGTGATAGCGGCCGGGAACACGCTCATTGAGCTGTCCCAGACCGGTGGTTGGCGGAGGACAGGGAATTTGAGCGCGAGGATGATGGCGAACCAGACGAGAAACCACACGGCCCGTCGCGTGTACGGAGCCGAGAAGCGACCGCTCGGCGGCGCGGACGACAGGTGTTCGGGGGTCATGTGGTTTCATCGACACTAGCCAGAGGATCATTGAGCGATGGCCAACCGTTCACGCCCTGCGTTGCGATCCGTCCCTCTCTTCGCAGTTTCCGAAGGTTTCGAGCCCAATCGCCGCGGATGTGTGCCTATGGCCGAACTCGCAGGCACGGCTACACTCGAATGCCCCACCAGCAGGCTGTCATGCCCACCGACCACATCCTGATTCGGGGCGCTCGCGAACACAACCTCAAGAACCTCACGTTGGAGCTACCCCGGGACAAGCTGATCGTCTTCACCGGCATCTCCGGGTCCGGGAAGTCCTCGCTCGCGTTCGACACGATCTACGCGGAAGGGCAGCGCCGGTACGTCGAATCCCTGTCTGCTTACGCGAGACA